>CADAVB010000064.1:13577-23889 GCA_902791165.1 uncultured Bacteroidia bacterium | reverse complement strand
AAGAAATGCGCTATCTGATCGATGCGGGCGCGCAAAAACGCCACATTTTTCAAGCCTTCTTCGTTGCTCTGCTTCAACCCGCGCCAGATGCGTGCGCCTTTGATATCGACACCTATATAATTAATGTCGCGATGCGCACGAGCCAGCCCAACGGTATATTCGCCCTTGCCGCAGCCCAATTCCAGCACGATGGGATTGTCGTTATGGAAAAACTCATCGTGCCACTTGCCTTGCAGCGGAAAGCCTTCACCCATGATGCGTTCGTAGCTGTATTCGAACATATTGGGATAGGTCTTGTTTTCGGCGAAACGTTCTAATTTGTTCTTCTTTGACATATCACTATTGTTTTTCTTTCAAAATCCATGCTTTCCCGTCGCCTTTGGTCCTAATGTCGCGCAAAGCTGTAGTGGCTTCCTCATCGGTGGCATAGCGTCCGTAAGCCACGAACCACTTGTTGCCTCGCTTCTCGACGAAGGCCTGTTTGTAGCCCTTTTCTTTCAACGAGTTGGCCAATCTTTCTGCATTTTCCTCTTGGGAAAAACATCCGCCAATGATACGAATATTCGATTCGGGACGAACGGTTTCTGGCTCAATGACGACCTTCACGGGCGGGGCTACGACCGAATCTTCCACAACGGGTGCAACGACCTCCGTCTTCCAAACCTTTGCATCAGGATGCGTAATAGTCCATGGCTCTATCTCACTCGGTTTTTCAGGCCGTTCAAGCCATCTCCACTCTTTGAAGTCGAAGCTCTTGGTATGATGCAGGGCGAATCCAATACCTGCCAGTAGCACCAGCAAGGCCAGCAGCGCCCATAACCAGCCCCAATGGCGTTCATGGTGGGATTCGCCTTCGTGCACCGCCTTTTCATCGACGGTCATGGGCGTGT
This sequence comes from uncultured Bacteroidia bacterium, assembly GCA_902791165.1. Classification (GTDB taxonomy): domain Bacteria; phylum Bacteroidota; class Bacteroidia; order Bacteroidales; family F082; genus Limimorpha. The sequence continues at coordinate 22,999 of CADAVB010000064.1, read as the reverse complement.
TTCGCTCCCGCTGTTGCTGCTCTATTTCAGCCTTGATGTCGTCTTTCGTTTTCACGCTGACCACGGGAACCGGCGAGAAGTCGCACAAACCGAAAGCGTCGGCGTTGTAGTTTTGTGTTTCGTCAGGATGGAACACCAAGTCGCCAGTCCAGTCGTAGGACAAACTTCCTACACCGTTCAGTGGCACTTTCTTGCCCGTCTTTAGGCTATTGAAACAATCGGAAACAAACATATTCAACAACCGACGGGCTTCATCGGCTGGAATGTCGTTCTTTTCCGACATATAACTGACAACCAAGTCGTTGTCCTCTCTCAAATGCGCATCAAACTCGACTTGGCACGAGGGCATGGTAAAGTAATTCGCAACGGGATTCACCTCGGCCGAGAGGGGTTTCTTGACGAACGCGCCCAAGCCTGGCACTACGACGGTGTCGCGCACAAACAAAAGGTCTGATATGGCTTCGGCAATTGAAATCATCTCTTGTTGAGGTTTAGGTTTTGGACATATTGTTCGGCTCTTTGAAGGTCGCTTGGCGTGTCGATGGACACATTTTCGACTTGGGTAATTCCCATCTGGATGCGGAGTCCGTTTTCGAGCCAGCGCAACTGTTCCAACGACTCGGCCAATTCGAGGGCGGTGGGCTGCATATCAGCGATTTGGAACAGTGTTTCGGCCTTGTAGGCATAAATACCGATGTGTTTGTGGAACACTCCCTTTTTCAGCCATTCATCGCGGTCGAGGTTGCGCATGAAAGGGATGGGATGGCGGCTGAAATACAGTGCGTTGCTTTCCGCATCCATGACCACTTTCACGGTGTTGGGACTCAACAATTCGTCTTCATCCTCAATTCTTTTGGCCAATGATGCCAACACAACATCGTCGCGGCTTATCAATTCGATGACTTGGTTGATTTGCGCGGGGTCGATGAAAGGTTCGTCGCCTTGAATATTGACCACGGCATCGTAAGGTTTTTCAAGCAAGCTCAAAGCCTCGCGACAGCGGTCGGTGCCGCTGCGGTGGTTGGGGTCGGTGAGGACATACTGCCCGCCAAAACCCATCACCGCGTCGGCGATGCGCACGTCGTCGGTAGCCACCACCACCGCATCAAGGGCCGACTTCCATGCCTGTTCGCACACGCGTTGAATCATCGGCTTGCCTTTGATGAGAGCGAGCGGCTTACCTGGAAACCGGGTCGAGGCATAACGAGCTGGTATGATTCCTACTACATTCATTTTCAAAACAATCCGTTCAGGGAACCTTCGATTCGGTCGATGATGGTGCCGAGGTCTTCTGGGTTTTCGAGTTCGATGTTGTCGGTATCAATTACGAGCAGTTTGCCGTCGGTGTAATGGCTAATCCACTCCTCATAGCGTTCATTGAGGTTGGTCAGATAGCTGATACTGATGGACTGTTCAAACTCGCGGTTGCGCTTGGCGATGTGACGAATCAAGGTGGGCACGGAGGCGCGCAGATACACCAACAAATCGGGGGGCTGCAAGAATTTGGTCATCAGTTCGAAAAGCGACTTGTAGTTTTCAAAGTCACGGGTTTCCATCAGTCCCATCGAATAAAGGTTGGCCGCAAAGATATTGGCGTCCTCGTAGATGGTGCGGTCTTGAATGACGTCCTTGCCGCTGTTGCGGATGTCCATCACCTGACGGAAACGGCTGTTGAGAAAGAAAATCTGGATATTGAACGACCAGCGTTGCATATCCTCATAAAAACTGTCTAAATAGGGATTGTGTTCAACTTCCTCAAAATGAGGCATCCAGTTGAAATGTTTGGCCAAAAGTCGAGTCAAAGTTGTCTTGCCCGAGCCGATATTGCCTGCTATTGCGATGTGCATATTGCTTTGTTTTTTCTTGATGAAAGAAGTGGCTAAATTAGGCAAAAGTCGGGAAAGTGGGCACAATTTTTTAAAGAAAAATGAAATATCGCTGAAAATCAGCTTATTTCGGTGCTTTCTTTAACAAATATATTCCAAGAGCGCAGAAGATAAGGTTAGGAATCCAGGCGGCAAGGAAGGGCGAAAGCTCGCCGGAGATGGCGAACGACTTGGAAACTTGCATGAAAAGAATGTAGGAGAAAGCAATAGCAATACCGATGCCGAGGTGCATTCCGATGCCGCCGCGCACCTTGCGGCTCGACAGGGCGGCACCAATGAGGGTCAGGATGAGTACCGCTGCGGGCGATGCCATGCGCTGGTGCATCTCCACTTGATAGGCTTTCACACCATCGGAGCCTTTGTTTTTCATCTCGCCGATGTGGCGACGCAATTCAAAGAAGTCCATTTCCTCGAAGTCTTCCTTCATCTTATAGAGGTCGCTCGCTTGAAGGCGGATGACGGTGTCGAGATGACGTCCCATCACCATCAGCTCTTGGTCGCCGTCGATGTGGCGCACGGAATAGGGGTCGATGCGCCAGCCATTTACCGAGGCCGTGTCGCGGGTGAGGATATCAGCCAAGATTTTGGTTTTCAACTCACTACCATCGTATTCTTCCCAAGAAAAACGATAACCTACCTCCTTCACGTAGTTGTAGGTTTCCACATACACAAACTCATCTTTGGCCACTTGGACATGCACATTGCGCCCCGCGCTATGCGCCAGTTTCTCCATATACTCGTCCTTGAACTTGCGACGAATCTCGTTCGTCTTGGGAATCAGGAAGTTGCCAAAATAGAATGACATAACGGCCAAAACAACGGCCGCCATCAGATAAGGCACGAGGAAACGTCGGAAACTCACCCCGCTACTCAAGATGGCAATCACCTCGGTATGGGCCGCCATCTTGGAGGTAAAAAAAACGACCGCGATGAAAGTGAACAGATAGATAAAAAGGTTAATGAAATAAGGGATAGACATAACATAATAGTCCACCACCACCTTTTGCCAGGGCGCATCGTGCTTGATGAAGCTGTCGATGTTTTCCGACACGTCGAAGATGATGACAATCAAGATCAGCATCGAGATGGCGAAGAAAAACGTACCGATGAATTTCTTGAATATGTATAGGTCTAGTTTCTTCATTATAGTCTTCTCGTAACTTTAGGCAGCATCGCGTCGCGCCAAGTGGCAAAGTCGCCATCGAGGATGTGCTTGCGGGCTTCGCGCACGAGCCACAGGTAGAATCCGATATTGTGGAGGCTGGCAATCATAGGGCCGAGAATTTCGCCTGCCACAAAAAGATGACGCAGATAAGCCCTCGAATATTGTGCATCAACAAAAGTTTCGCCATTGGGATCGACGGGCGAGAAGTCGGTTTTCCATTTCTCGTTTTTCAGGTTGATGATGCCTTCCGAAGTGAAAATCATACCGTTGCGTCCGTTTCGAGTAGGCATCACGCAATCAAACATATCCACGCCTCGCGAGATGCCTTCGAGGATATTGGCTGGGGTGCCCACCCCCATCAGATAGCGGGGTTTATCTTGGGGTAGGATGGTGTTCACCAGTTCAATCATCTCGTACATGGTTTCGGTGGGTTCGCCCACGGCCAAGCCGCCAATGGCGTTGCCATCGGCATTTTTCGAGGCAATGTATTCCGCCGACTGTTCACGCAAGTCGCGATAAACACAGCCTTGCACGATGGGGAACAGTGCTTGCTCGTAGCCGTATTTCGGTTCGGTGGAGCCAAAACGATCGCAGCAACGGTCGAGCCAACGGTGGGTGCGTTCCATGGATTGCTTGGCATATTTGTAGTCGGCGGTGCCTGGCGTACACTCGTCAAAAGCCATTATGATGTCGGCACCGATGCTGCGCTGGATGTCCATCACGTTTTCGGGGGTAAACAGGTGGCGCGAGCCGTCGATGTGCGACTGAAACGTTACACCTTCTTCCTTCATTTTTCGGATTCCGGTGAGCGAAAACACCTGAAAACCACCACTATCGGTCAGTATCGGCCGGTCCCATCCGTTGAACTTATGGAGTCCGCCCACCGCTTCAAGCACCTCCAAACCAGGGCGCAAATACAAATGATAAGTGTTGCCGAGGATAATCTGCGCCTTCACCTCGTCGCGCACGTCGCGGATGTGGCAAGCCTTGACGGTGGCCGCCGTTCCAACGGGCATGAATATCGGGGTTTCAATCGGGCCATGCCCCGTTTGGATCAGACCGGCACGGGCATTGCTTTTGGTATCGGTATCAACAATCTGGAATTTCATCTTTCTAATTTTGTGCAAAAGTAATGAATTGTTGCTTTGCCGAGGAAAAATCTTGAAAATTGAAATTCTGCGGTCGTGGAATCCAAACAATTTTCTTACTTTTGCGTCCATATAAAATCCAACCATCGTGCATATTGACTTTTTCTACAACCAATTCAGTTTCATTGTTTTAGTTATTTTTGCTGCCACATTACTCATCCAATTATTCTACCATTGGGGCATTTTTTCGAGCGTGGCGTTTCACAAAAACAAGTGTCGTGTCAAGGACGACTCCGAACTTGAGCCCGTTTCTGTGGTCATCTGCGCCCGCGATGCCTACGAGTATCTCGTCGATCTGGTTCCCGCGTTGCTAAAGCAGGACTACCCTGATTTTGAGCTTGTTATCGTTAACGACTGCTCCGACGACGAGACGGAGGAATACCTTAAAGACCTCGAACGAAAAGAGCCGAAGGTGAAGCCCGTCCAATTGAAGCAACACCTCAATTTTTTTAACGGCAAGAAATTCCCGCTTTCGATGGGCATCAAGTCGGCCAAGAACGACCTTTTGGTCTTCACCGACTGCAACTGTATGCCCGTCAATGACTTATGGCTTCGCAGCGTAGTGAATTGCTACAGCAAAAAGACGGAAGTAGCCATCGGCTACAGTCCGTTTGTCCAAAAGAAAAGCCTTTTCAATCGCTTCATCCGCTTCGATGCTTTGCAACATGGGTTGTTGTATCTTTCGGCCACGCTAAAACGCCATCCTTACATGGGCATCGGGAAGAACCTCTCCTATCGCAAAGAATTGTTTTTCAGGAACAAGGGATTCATTTCGCACTACACTTCCTCGGTAGGCGACGATGACCTTTTCATCAGTCAGGTGGCCACGGGCAAGAACACGGAAGCCGTGATTGACGCCCAAAACGGTATTCTCACCACCCCACCCCATACCTTTAGACTTTGGGCGCGCCAGAAAAGTTGCCGCTACTCCACCGTGCCCAAATATCGCTTTGGCGCAAGGCTGACGCAAGGTCTTTTTTACGGGTCGCGCACCTTGTTTTATATAACGTTTATCGCCTTGTTTTTCCTTTCGCCCGCTTTCACTTTATCGGCTGGAGCCGTCTATTACTTCCCTATTCTCATTCTCCTTTTCTTGCTACGATTGGGTTCCCAACTTTTCATTTGCCACATGGCTTCTAAACGTTTGGGCGAACGTGGGCTACTGCCTGGACTGGTGGTTTACGACTTCCTTTTGGCTTTCCTTACGCCCGTGCTGCGACTGATGGGAAGAATGAATATCGGCGTTGAATAGGCTTCTATTCAACCTTAACAAAAGAGGCTGCCATCGATGAAGGCAGCCTCTTTTGGTTTGTATCGTGACCGATGCCTTACTTGGCAAAACTCACGGCGCGGGTTTCGCGGATGACCGTAATCTTGATTTGACCCGGATAGGTCATTTCGGTTTGGATTTGTTTCGAGAGGTCGTATGCGATGCGGTCGGCGTCTTGGTCGCTCACCTTGTCGGCGCCCACGATGACGCGCAACTCGCGACCTGCTTGGATGGCGTAGGTCTTCACCACGCCAGGATAGCTCATGGCCATGTCTTCCAGCTTGTTGAGGCGTTGGATGTAGGCCTCTACCACTTCGCGTCGGGCGCCAGGACGGGCGCCAGAGATGGCGTCGCACACCTGCACGATGGGCGAAATCAGGTTATCCATCTCGATTTCGTCGTGGTGGGCACCGATGGCGTTGCAGATGTCGGGTTTCTCCTTGAGGCGCTCGGCCACCTTCATGCCGAGGATGGCGTGCGGCAACTCTTCCTCGTTTTCGGCCACCTTTCCAATGTCGTGGAGGAAGCCGGCGCGCTTGGCAGCCTTCACATTTAGACCCAGCTCGGCGGCCATGGTGGCGCAAAGCTTGGCGGTCTCGATGGAGTGTTGCAACAGGTTCTGACCGTATGAAGTACGATACTTCATGCGGCCCACCATCTTGATGAGTTCGGGGTTGAGGTTGTGTATGCCGAGGTCGATGGAAGTGCGTTTTCCGGTTTCGATGATTTCCTGATCGACTTGTTTTTCCACCTTGTGCACCACTTCTTCGATACGTGCGGGGTGGATGCGGCCGTCGGTGACCAACTTTTGCAGCGAAAGGCGGGCAATTTCGCGGCGGATGGGGTCGAAGCCGGAGATGAGGATGGCATCGGGGCTGTCGTCGATGATGATTTCAACGCCAGTGAGCGATTCGAGGGTGCGGATGTTGCGTCCTTCGCGGCCGATGATGCGGCCCTTGATTTCGTCGTTCTCGATGTTGAACACGCTGACGGTGTTTTCCACTGCCGTTTCGGAGGCGGTGCGTTGGATGGTTTCCAGCACAATCTTCTTGGCGGTTTGGGCTGCGCTCATCTTGGCGTCCTCGGTCACTTCCTTCACATAGACCATGGCGGCGGCCTGGGCGTCTTCCTTGATCAGTTCGACGAGTTGTTCTTTGGCTTCCTTGGCTGAGAGGCCCGAGATGGCTTCCAGCTTTTTGGTTTCCTCGCCATAGATGCGGTCGAGGTCGGCTTTCTTCTTGTTGATGCTTTCGATTTGGGCATCGAGATGCTGTTGGGCCGACTGCACTTCCTTGGCCTTGCGTTGTGCCTCTTCCATTTTCTTGTTGGCGTCTTGTTTGAGCTGGTTGATTCGGTTTTCTGCGCTGGCCAATTCGCGTTTGCGGTCGTTGCAGGCCTTTTCGTGTTCGTCTTTCATCTGGAGGAATTTCTCCTTGGCTTGCAGGATGCGTTCTTTTTTGATGACTTCGGCTTTTTCCTTGGCTTCTTCGAGCAAGGCGTTTTCTTCTTTTGTGACGGCCTTCTTCAGCAGCGTGGCCGTGATAAAATAGCCCACGGCAAGACCTACCAAGAGGGCTGCGACGGGAATGATGATGTTGATGATGTTGAGTAATAACATTTTAAACTCTGTTTTTACTCGATTTCGGAGCGAAAACGAAAGAAACTGCCTGCTCGTTGGAAGTGTGTAAACTCCAAAGAATACGCTTGTGGTCACCGCGTTGCGCAAACGTCCACTGGTGCCGAAGCACTTCCCTTGCGGGAATGAGGCCTGTTTTTACAGTGCGCGAGTAAACCGATTAATGTGTTGATAATGTTGAGTTTACCAAATGCGTTGAACAGGCAGTTCCAGTTTTTCAAAGAGCCACATTCCGCTTTGCTTTGCGGGTTATGCTATTGGGTCACTCAGAAGGGCGTTCAAGTCGTTCAGTCTGCGTTCCAGATGATGATCCTTGTAGGCCGATTCAGATTCCGACTTGACCACCGAGGTGGCAAACTGCAATGCCGTCATCGAGAGCAGGTCTTGTGCGTCCTTGTAGGCATAGTGCTTGGCATAGAACTTCACCCTTTCGTTGATGAGTGCCGCAGCTTTCCTCACTTTCTCTTCGTCGGCGCGGGCAACGGCCAACCTGAATGGCCTGTCCAACAGGGTGATATTGATTGTTATCTCATCCATCTTGCCGACTGTCAAGTATCTGAATTATTCCTTACTGTTCAAAATCGAAACACAACCGTCAATCTCTCTCACCAACGCCTTTATGAGCTTCCTCGCTTCTTCTATTTCTCCCTCGTTGTCGAGTGCGTTAACAATTGTAGATTTATTTATTGTGTTTTCCAACTCCTCAACGGCTCGATGCTGCGCCGCGTTTTCGGCACGCAACGCCTCATTCTCTGCCGTAAGCCGCTTGTTCTCAATGGCTAACCGACTCTTTTCATCAATCAATTTCCTCAATTTTTGCTCAATTTCGGATACTATGACGCTCAAGTCTGCCATGATGCAATCGGTTTGGAATTGTGGCACAAAAGTACGGATTTTCTCGTTTGTGGCGTATGTTTTTCGAAAATTTTTCAGAAAAACACCGCTCATACCGAAAAAAAGACCTATTTTTATCGCTCAAAACCTATCTAAAATGAAACGAAAACTCTTGCTACTTATGACCACGGCTTTTTTTGCTTCCTGTGCTCCGAAAGAAACCACCTTAACTCTTGTGGAAACCACCGATACGCACGGTCGTTACGACGAGTTTGCCAACGACGCTTTCCTCATTAAAAAGATGAAGGCCGAATTGGGCGACAAGCTCATCCTTTTGGACAACGGCGACGACCTGCAAGGCACCGTTTTCCAGTATTGCTCCAACCACGACCCTGGGCATCCCAACCTCGTTTCCGAGGTGCTCAATTTCTTCCCTTACGATGCAGTTTGCGTCGGCAACCACGACATTGAGGCTGGCCGGAAGGTCTTCGACCGCGTGTATGCCGAAACCAAAGCACCCGTGTTGGCCGCCAACGTCATCGACGAGGCCACGGGCGAGCCGTATTTTACACCTTATATAATAATAGAGCGCGAGGGATTCAAAATAGCCGTTTTGGGGCTGCTCACGCCTTACGTCGTTACTTGGGTGCCCGAACGCCTGCGTCCCGGACTGCGTTTCGAGCAACTCGAGGCCGCCGCCGAAAAGTGGGTGAACCTCATCCGCGAGAGGGAAAAGCCCGACTTGATGATAGGAATGTTCCACTCGGGCTGGGAACCGATGGCGCTGAACCTGCCTTCCGACCATCCCTTGGGCCGCGAAAACGCCACGAAATGGGTGGCCGAAAACATCCCTGGTTTTGACATCATCTTCTACGGCCACGACCATCGTCCCAAGGTGGACAAAGTGGTGAATGTGGCGGGCGACACGGTGTGTGTGCTCAATTCGGGTGTAAGGGCGCAAAGTCTGGCCAAGGCTGAAGTGAAGCTGAAAAAAGGCCGCAAACCCCAAGTCAGCCTCGAAATCATCCCCACCGACAGCGAGGAGAAAGACGCCGACTTCCTCGCCATGCTGCAACCCTACCTCGACCGCGCCCGCGAATATCAGGAGCAAATCGTGGCCGAATTGCCTGTGGACATTTGCTCCGACGACGCCTTCAAGGGGCCGTGCCTCTGGGTCGATGAGATTCACCGCTGCCAATTCGACATCATCGAAGCCGAAGGCATCCACGCCGACATCTCGATGGCGGCTCCGTTGAGCGGCGGCAAAACGCTACTCGGCGGCAAACTGTTTGTGGAAGACTTCTTCACCTGGTATCCCTTCGAAAACGCCCTTTCCGTTATGGCCATGACAGGCAAGGAAGTGAAAGACTATCTCGAATACGCCTACGAGATGAAGAACCCGATTTACAGCTTCGACTCGGGCGCAGGGCTGGTTTACGAAGTGCATGACAAAAAGCCCCAAGGCGAAAGAATCAAAATCCTC
>CADAVB010000064.1:0-13570 GCA_902791165.1 uncultured Bacteroidia bacterium | reverse complement strand
GTGGTGATGAACTCCTACCGCTCGATGGGCGGTGGAAACCACCTCATCAATGGCGTGGGCTGGGCGCAAGAAGACATCAAAAACCACGTCGTTTGGCAAAGCGAACGCGACCTCCGCTCTCTCTTCATCGACTGGGCCGCCGAAAAAGGCGATTTGGATAGCGAACCCTTGAACTGCTGGACAATTAAATAACCATGACCATTGACCCAGACCCTGACCAGTTTTAACTGAACCTGTCAGGGTCTGGGTCAGCGGTCTGGGTCATAAGAAAACCAATGAGAGAAGAATTTTTATATTACCTTTGGGAGAACCGACTGATTGACAAAAACCTACAAACCACTGAAGGCGAATCGGTTGAAGTCGTTGCGACTGGCTACCGCAATACCGACTCGGGTCCCGACTTTTTGGAGGCCAAAATCCAAATCGGCGACAAACTTTGGGCTGGGCATGTGGAAATCCACGTGAAAAGCAGCGACTGGAAACGCCACGGCCACCAGGCCGACAAAGCCTACAAAAACGTCATCCTCCATGTAGTCTATGAAAACGACACCCAAGTGAACAACCTCCCAACTTTGGAATTGAAAGGCCGTTTCGACGCAACGCTTTTCACCAACTACCAGCGGTTTGTCGGCGCCAAAACTTGGATTCCCTGTGCCTCTTCCATCGCGAAAGTGCCGCCCTTCACCCGCCTCTCGTGGCTCGACCGCATGGCCATCGAACGTTTGGAAAGCAAATCAAAAACCACAAATAAGATACTGGAAGCCAACCAATTTGACTGGGAAGACACGCTCTACAAATTGCTCATGCGCTATTTCGGCCTGAAAGTGAACAACGAAGCCTTTGAAACCTTGGCCCACATTCTGCCTTTCAAGATTTTGCTGAAGCATGCCGACAACCTGCTGCAAGTGGAGTCCATGCTATATGGCTGTGCGGGCTTCCTCGAAGGCCAATACAGCGAAGAATATCCGCAGTTGCTCCAGCGCGAGTTTGCCGTGATGCGCGCCAAGTTCAACCTGCTCGTCATGCCCGTTGAACGGTGGAAGTTTATGCGAATGCGACCCAGCAATTTCGTCACCCTTCGCCTCGCGCAAATGGCGCAACTCGTCCACAAAAATGGCTGCCTGTTTTCCAAAATCAAGACGGCGAAAGACACAGCTGAGGTCAAAGCCCTATTCGACGTGCAAGCTTCTGAATATTGGAACACGCACTATCGCTTTGGTTTTCCCACCGAATCCAAGCCGAAACACCTCGGCGAAACCACCGCTGACGTGTTGATTATCAACGCCGTGGCACCACTGTTGTTTACATACGGCAAACTACACAAAGACGACTCTTTTTGCGACACAGCCACGCAATTTTTGGAAGAAACCCAAGCCGAAAAAAACGTCATCATCCGCCATTTTGCCCAATGCGGCATTGAGGCCGAAAACGCCATGCAGACACAGGCTTTGCTACACCTTTACAACATGTATTGCAAGCGGAAACGCTGCTTGGAATGTAGGATGGGACATGTCTTGTTGCGATAACACGTTTTTTTGTTTTTTTAAGGAAAAACTGCCACGGCGAGCACTTTTTTCCCTAATTTTGCGCCCCGATTTTTAAGGAGACCAAAAATGAAAAGATTTACGACAACTTTGGCAGTGTTGCTTCTTGCTTCCCTGCCCATGATGGCCGAGCGTGTTACGCCCGAAACCGCACAAAAGGCCGCCCAAAACTTCTTCAACAACAACGGTGCGAAATCCGCACAACTGACCGACCTCTCGAAGGCAGCCGGTTTTGCGAACCTCTACATCTTCACCGCCGAGCCAGGCTTCGTGGTGATGGCTGCCGATGATTGCGTGCAACCCATTTTGGGTTATTCGCTCACGGGCAAGTTCGTTGCGGAAAACATGCCAACCAATGTAAGCGGCTGGCTGCAAGGCTACAGCGACGAAATCCAGTTTGCCATCGACAGCAAGGCAAAGGCCACGGCCGAAACCGCCAAGCAATGGAAAGACCTGATTGACGGCAACAGCAAGGCCGGCAGGGCAACGGCTGTTGTGGACAATCTGCTCACTACCATTTGGGACCAAGACCCGCTATACAACAATTTGTGCCCTTACAGTAATTATTACAGCCAACAGACCGTAACAGGCTGCGTGGCCACTGCCATGGCTCAAATCATGAAATACTGGGAACATCCTTCGAGTGGGATTGGTTCGCATTCCTACGAACATATAGCATATACTCAAAATGTTGTTATCAATGATGTAATTCAAGAAATTTATCACGATGGAATGGGGGTGCTCTCTGCCGATTTCGGTGCCACCACATACGATTGGGACAACATGCCCGCTTCCTTAAACAGCAGTTCGACAGAAGCACAAATCGATGCAATAGCCACGCTGATGTACCATTGCGGCGTTTCGGTTGAAATGGATTATGGCGTTGCCCAAATTGGCGGCAGCGGTGCTGTAACAGCTTATGTAGCCGATGCCCTGCAAGAGTATTTTGGTTATCAGCAGAGTACGTACCAAAGCAGGGAGTTTGTTGAAAACTGGCTTCAACAGGACTGGGCTGCATTGCTGAAAACAGAATTGGACAACGGCAGACCTTTACAATACAGCGGAAGAGGTACTGGAGGACATTCCTTCGTATGCTGTGGATATGACAGCGACGACAACTTCTATTTCAACTGGGGTTGGAGCGGACGCAATGACGGTTTCTTTGCTTTGAACAACTTGGTGCCTGGCAGTGGTGGTTCTGGCGGATCGAATTACAATTTCACAAATGACCAAGCAGCCATTTTCGGCATCCAGCCCAACACGCCTTCCATCAATCCACCGACCATTGCAACGGCTGTTGATGGCACTAAAGTCACTATCACTTGGGATGAAGTCAGCGATGCCGATTCGTATAGACTCTATCGTAATGGCAACCTGATTGCCTCCTCCTTGACAACCACCAGCTATACAGACACCGACCTCCCTTATGGCGAACATGCCTATCATGTGAAAAGCGTAAAGTCTGACGGCACCATGTCGCTGAAATCCAACATCTCTGTGGCCGTTGTCTCTTTCGACGGTCCAGTCGCCACCGACCTTACCGCTTCCTTAAATGGCAACACCGTAAATTTGTCATGGACAGCACCTGCTTCAGAAAGTGCCATACTGCAATATGGAAGTGCGAATCCATCAGGCCATATTGGATTTAGTGGACAAGCCCCATTTTATTGGGCTCAACGCTATCCAGTTGCCACCTTGGCTTCATACGCTGGAATGGCTATCGACAAGGTTTCCGTCTATTTCGGATATTCAGGCACTTATACGTTGTATATCTACAATGGCGATGAAACAGGAACCTCCGATTTGATGTATCAAACTGATTATACGGCTTCATCAACGGGTTGGAAAGACATTGATGTTACCAATATTGTGCCCCTTGATTATACAAGCGATTTATGGGTGGTCATGTATGCGCCCCAAAGCATTGCTTACCCAGCCGGCTATTGCTCTTATTCAGGCAGTGGGGCGGAGGACGCCGCTTATTATTCCAGTTCAGGAAGCGGCTGGTATTCAATGGGAGATAATACATCATGGGTTATGAAAACTTACATCTCCGATGGTACTTTTACTTACAACCTCTATGATGGGACGAACCCGGTCGCTTCAAACATAGAAGGCACCAGCTACACCGTCAGCAACATTGCCGACAACGCCGTTCACCAATACACCGTGAAGACCAACTATTATGGCGTCGAGTCAGCTGCCTCCAACATGGTAGGTTTTGCTATCGGCACTTCTTCCATCGCCTCGCTTGACATGGCCGCCAACGACCAGATGACCATCACAGAAAACAGCAAACTCACCGTCACTGGAACACTGAGCAACGACAATGCCGCCAACCTCATCATCGAAAACGGCGCGCAACTCGTCCACAACACGGAAGGTGTGAAAGCCACCGTGAAAAAGACCATCGAAGCCTACACCGCCAATGACAACGGCTGGTATTTCATCGCCTCGCCCGTCACTGAAAGCATCACACCAAGCCAAGAAAACGGACTGCTCGCCAACAACTATGACCTCTACATGTTCGACCAAAGCGAAACCGAGGAATGGCGAAACATCAAAGCCGGTGCTTTCACCACCATCAACCATAAGACGGGCTACCTTTACGCCAACAACACCAACACGACGCTGACCTTCGCGGGAACGTTGGCCGCCACTGCCGAGCCTACCGCTTTGGATTACGACGGCAACGCCGCACTGAAAGGCTTCAACCTCATCGGCAACCCCTATCCTTGCAACACAACAGTTACCAATGACTTCTACATCATTGATGGAAACGGGGTAACTTTGGCGGCAACTGGTAGCATTATTGCTCCGTGCGAAGGCATTTTCGTGAAAGCCACGGATACAGACCAAACTGTGACCTTCAGCAAAGCCAATTCCGCAAAAGGCGAGAACTCAAAGGATTGCTTCGATTTGGTCGTCACCCAAGGCAAAGCCAACATCGACCGTGCCCGCGTGCGCCTTGGCGAAGGCATCGGCATGGAGAAGTACGCTCTCGACAACGACAAAGGCTCAAAAATTACCCTCTGGCAAGAAGGGCAAGACTTCGCCGTGGCCTATACTAATGGCCAAGATGAAATGCCTATCAACTTCAAGGCCACCCAAAACGGAATGTATTCCATCAGCATTGAAGCCAACAGCCTCGACTTGGACTATCTCCACCTCATCGACAACATGACGGGTGCCGACATTGACCTGCTGCAACAGACAAAATACACCTTCGCCGCCAAAACGACGGATTACGCTTCGCGTTTCCGTTTGGTGTTTTCCAATTGCGAGGACGCAATTGGCGACAATGACGACGATGGGGCTTTTGCCTACATCAGCAACGGGGAAATCGTCGTTGTTGGAGACGCAGGCACTGCGTCTCTACAGGTGGTGGACATGACGGGGCGCGTGGTCGTTTCCGTTGGCGGACACACGCGGTGTGTCCCTACAACGGGGATTCCGGCCCTCATCGACAGACACAACGTCAAAACACAGAAAATCGTGATAGAATAAACCATTGCCATACAAACGGCCAATCCAAAAAACGGGTTGGCCGTTTTTTTTGTGGAAAACCTAATTCAGGAAACGGGAAATTATGTAATTTTGCCGCCCGTTTTTAACGAATGTTTTTTCCTAAACCAATCTGATGATGAAAAGATTACCTATCGTTTTGGCATTGATGTTGGCCATGTCATTGCCCATGACGGCCGAGCGCGTTACCCCCGAAACCGCCCGAAAGGTGGCAAGCACGTTTTTGACCAACAACGGCGCAAAATCCGCCCAACTGACCGACCTGTCGAAGGAGGCGGGGTTCCCGAACCTTTACATCTTCACCGCCGAGCAAGGCTTCGTGGTGATGGCTGCCGATGATTGCGTGCAACCCATCCTTGGCTACTCGCTCGACGGCTTTATCCTTGCCGAAGACATGCCCGACAACGTGCGCGGCTGGCTGCAAGACTACAACGACGAAATTCAGTTTGCCATCGACAATAGGATGAGAGCCACCGCCAAAACCGCCAAGCAATGGAAAGACCTGATGAATGGCAACACGAAAGCGGGAAGAGCGACCCCAGTGGTGGCACCGCTGATCCAAACCCAATGGAACCAAAACGGCGGCTATTACGGTGGAACTTATGTGTTTTTGTTCAACAACCTTTGCCCTCCGCAGCCTAACAATCCTTCCAGGAACTGCGCCACCGGCTGCGTGGCCACCGCCATGGCACAAATCATGAAATACCACAGCTATCCGCAACACGGCATCGGCTCACATTCCTATTTTTGGAACAACCAAACCTTGAGCGCCGATTTTGGCAGCACCAACTACAATTGGTCCCACATGACCAACACCTATGGCAAAAACAGCACGGATACCGAAAAAGAGGCCGTTGCCAAACTGATGTACCATTGCGGCATTTCGGTTGACATGTCCTATGGTAGCAGCAGTTCTGCATCCACCGCCGCTGTTGTCGAGGCACTGAAAACCTATTTCAACTACAGTCCCGACATTGTGTATAAAAGCAAAGGAGATTATAATAATGGCGATTGGTCAAACATGGTGAAAACCGAATTGGATGAAGGTCGCCCCTTACAATACAGAGGCTCAACGGGGACAGGCGGAGGCCATTCATTCGTTTGCGACGGCTACGACGACAGTGACTATTTTCACTTCAATTGGGGTTGGGCAGGGTCGCTTGACGGCTATTTTCTTCTCAACAACTTGAATACTGGAGCTAACACTCAAACAGGTGCAGGCAACGGTGACTACACGAACAACCAAGCCGCCATTTTCGGCATACAGCCTGCCACCATCGGCGAGGCTGCAGCTCCTACCCTAACCGCAAATCTCGTTCAAGGCGCGGGAATAAGAAACGTCAATCTCACATGGACCGCTGTTTCAGACGCGGCATCCTATCAGCTGTATCACAATTGCCAACTGATCTATTCTGGCACCGAAACAACTTTCACTCACGAACACATTCCCTACGGAACTTCCACTTATTTTGTCAGGACTGTCGACGCATCGGGAAACCTCTCATGGCCTTCCAATTATGCAACCATCAGCATAACCTTTCCCGGCCCTGCCAACTTAGCTGCTGTACAATCTGAAAACGGAGTCCATCTTTCGTGGAATGCCGCTAATAACGCTGTTTCGTACAATATCTACTGTAATTCAATTCTTATAGCCACAGGTATCACCTCGACATCATACCTTGACAACAGGACTATCGCTGGTGAACTGACATATTACGTAAAAGGTATAGATAATCTTGGTGATGAGTCAGATGCTTCAGAAACAGCAACTATCAATGTAGCATATTCCACGCCTATAGTAAACAGCCTATCCGCAATGCTTACAAATAACGATGCAACATTGACATGGACGGCTCCCGACTGGTGCTATCCGGAAACACATTCGAACATTTTGACCTACGGCACTGGAACTCCAAAAGGTTCCTTTGGCTATAATAACGGCACAACAAAAATGTACTGGGGTCATCGATATTTCTCTTCGAATTTGGGCAGCTATAACGGA
The DNA here is from genome assembly GCA_902791165.1 of uncultured Bacteroidia bacterium. Classification (GTDB taxonomy): domain Bacteria; phylum Bacteroidota; class Bacteroidia; order Bacteroidales; family F082; genus Limimorpha. The sequence goes on along the minus strand of CADAVB010000064.1, from coordinate 6,499 downwards.
TTCGTCTTATACAAAGTTTCGTTCTATGCAAAGGAATCAGGCAGATATAAAATATTTGTTTATCAAGGAACGACATCTGATGCTCCACAAACCATGGTCCTTGAACAATCAATAAACATTACCACAGATTCATGGAATGAAATCGATTTGCAAAATCCAATCATAATTGACAGTTCACAAGACCTCTGGGTTTTCATATATGACGATGAAGCCCGTAGTTATGCTGCCGTACACAGCGGCGAATATTCGGGTGACGGCAATTACTATTACTATACCGACCCAACATTAGGCGTATGGTCTCTTAATCGCGCATTTCTCATTCGCACTTATCTTTCCGACGGCACCTACACCTACAACCTCTATCGGGATGGGGCGGTAGTCGCTGAAGGCCTCACCGAGACTTCATACAATGCAAATCTGAACGACAACGCCGCCAACCTGTTCACCGTGAAAACCAACTACTACGGCGGCGAAACTGCCGCTTCCAATACCATTGGTTTTGCCAAAGGAACGGCTTCGGTTACCAATCTTAAAATGGCCGCCAACGACAAGATGACCGTTGCCGAAAACAGCTCTCTCACCGTCACTGGCACTCTCAGCAACGACAATCCCGAAAACCTCATCCTCGAAAACGGCGCGCAACTCATCCACAGCTCCAACGGTGTAAAAGCCACGGTGAAGAAAGCAAGAAAGCCATCGTACCTTATTCTGGCAATGACAACGGCTGGAACTTCATCGCTTCGCCCGTCGCTGAGGACATCATTCCGAACGAAGAAAACGGTCTTTTGAGCGGCAACTATGATCTTTATTTCTACGAAGAACCGTCCCACATGTGGAGGAACTACAAAGAGCATATCGTTGACGGAATCAACCAAAACACGGCTTCAGGGTTCGACCTCACTCACAAGAAAGGCTACCTCTACGCCAACGAAGCCACCACGACATTGCAGTTTGAAGGCACTTTAACTCCAAGTAACAATTCTGTAACAATCACTGGTTTAAGCCACGAAAACACAGAATTAAACGGTTTCAATCTCGTGGGCAATCCGTTTGCCTGCAACGCGACAATTGATAAGGATTTCTATGAAATCAGCGGCAACTCTATCACCATGCTGGCACCAACAGCAAGACAAATCGCTCCTTGCGAAGGCGTTATGGTGAAGGCCGACTCCGACCAATCCACGGCAACCTTCACGAAAGCCAACAGTGCCAAGTCCAACAGCAACAGCCAATGCCTCGACCTCGTGGTCTTCCAAGACAAGGCCACCCTCGACCGCGCCCGCGTGCGCCTCGGCAATGGCACCAATATGGAGAAATTCAGCCTCGACCAAGATAACACGCAAATCAGTCTCTGGCAAGATGGACAAGACTACGCCGTGGCCTACATGGGTACAGACATTGCGCGCAACGTCTCTACCGAACTGCCCATTAACTTCAAGGCTGCCGAAAACGGAACTTACACCATCGTCATCGAAACCAATAGCCTCGACGTGGACTATCTCCACCTCATCGACAACATGACTGGCGACGACATCGACCTGCTGCAACAGACAGAATACACTTTCGCCGCCAAAACGACGGATTATGCTTCGCGTTTTCGCCTGGTGTTTGCGCCCAACTGCGGGGACGCAGTTGGCGACAATGGGGCTTTTGCTTACGTCAGCAACGGGGAAATCGTCGTTGTTGGAGACGCAGGCACTGCGTCTCTACAGGTGGTGGACATGACGGGACGTGTGGTCGTTTCCGTTGGCGGACACACACGGTGTGTCCCTACAACGGGGATTCCGGCTGGCGTTTACGTCTTGCGCCTCATCGACGGCCACAACGTCAGGACACAGAAAATCGTAATCGAATAATTTCGTATCTTTGCGCCACAATTTCAAGAACTGTGGCAAGCATTACGAACCAACCCTATAAAAACAATGCCCACATCGACGCGATAGTCAAGGCTTTGCGCGATGGCGGGCATTTGCTTTGTTCCAATTTGACGGCTTCTTCCAAGGCTTTTGTGGTGGAAGAAACCTTCCGCCAGATGGGCGGGCAACACCTCATCGTGTGCGCCGACAAGGAAGACGCGGCCTATTTCTACAACGACCTCGAAAGCCTCCTCGGCGAGCGCGGCATGGACTACAGCAAGAAGCAAGTCCTCTTCTACCCCACTTCCTACAAACGCCCCTACGAACCCGAAAAACCCGACAATTCCTACATCCTCTCAAGGACAGAAGTCTTGCAGCGTGTTTCAACATCAGAGCGCAAAACATTGATTGTCAGTTATCCCGAGGCGTTGAGCGAAAAGGTTTTCACGCGCAAACTCTTGGCCAAAAACACCTTCAAACTCAAAGTCGGGGAAAAGGTCAATCTCGATTTCCTCACCGATTTGCTGTATGACTACGAGTTTGAGAACGTGGATTTCGTCGTCGAGCCGGGGCAGTTCGCCATCCGTGGCGGTTTGGTCGATGTGTTTTCCTTCGCCAACGACTACCCCTACCGCATCGAGTTTTTCGGCGACGAGGTGGAGAGCATCCGTAGCTTCAACATCGCCGACCAACTTTCGATTGAGAAGCTGAAGCAGATTGTGCTGCTGCCCAACATGCAGGAACGCGCTTTCATCGAGGAGCGCGAGGCCATCCTGCAATACCTGCCCGACACGACCACCGTGTGGCTCACCGACATGGCCTTTTTCGCCTCCCAAGTCGATAAGGAATACGACCGCGCCATTGAGGGTTTCGAGAAACTGCAAGCCACAGAGGAAGAGGAAGTTAAGGCTTTGAAGCCTGGGCAATTGTTCAGCAAGTCCGAGGAACTTTTGGCCTGCCTGAAGAAACGCCGCACCGTGGAATTTGGCACCTCCAGCAAACTCCCTACTCCTAACTCCACACTCCACACTCTCAACTTCAAGACAAAGCCCCAGCCCATCTTCAGCAAAAACTTCAACCTCCTCATCGACGACATTACCCAACACAAGGAGGAAGGCTACCGCATCATCATCTTCTCCGAGAGTAGCAAGCAACTTTCTCGCATTCAGGCAATTCTGAACGACATCAACCACAACGACGAGCTTCACCGCGACTTCGAAACCGAAACCATCGCCATCCACGGCGGCTTCATCGACGAGGATTTGAAAGTGTGCTGCTACACCGACCACCAAATCTTCGAGCGTTACCACCGTTTCCACCTCCGCGACAACTTCTCGACCAAGCAGGCCATCACGTTGAAAGACCTCTACGAACTGAAGCCCGGCGACTACGTCACCCACATCGACCACGGCATCGGACGCTTCGACGGCCTCGAAACCATCGAGAACAACGGCAAGCCGCAAGAGGCTATCCGCTTGATTTACAACAAAGGCGACCTGCTTTATGTGAGCATCCACTCGCTGCACCGCATCGCTAAATACAGCAGCAAGGACGGTGCCGAACCCAACCTCAGCACCCTCGGCAGCGGTGCATGGAACCGCCTGAAAAACAAGACCAAGAGCAAGGTTAAGGACATTGCGCGTGAACTCATCAAGCTCTACGCCGAGCGCAAACGCACGCCCGGATTCCAATTCGCGCCCGACAACTACCTGCAAAACGAGCTGGAGGCTTCGTTCATCTACGAGGACACGCCCGACCAACTGAAAGCCACAAACGACGTGAAGCGCGACATGGAAAGCGAGCACCCGATGGACCGTCTCGTGTGTGGCGACGTGGGCTTCGGCAAGACCGAAGTGGCCATGCGCGCCGCCTTCAAGGCCTGCTGCGACTCGAAGCAAGTGGCCGTTTTGGTGCCCACCACCGTGCTGGCTTTGCAGCACTACCACACCTTCACAGAGCGCTTCAACGGCTTCCCCGTCACCGTCGAATACCTCAACCGTTTCAAGACGACCAAACAACAGACCGAAATCCTGAAAAAACTCGAAAAAGGCGAGATCGACATCGTCATCGGGACGCACCGATTGACGGGAAAAGATGTGAAATTCAAGGATTTGGGCTTGCTCGTCATCGATGAGGAACAGAAATTCGGCGTGGCCGTGAAGGAGAAACTGAAAGAGATGAAAGCCAACGTCGATACGCTGACCTTGACCGCCACGCCTATCCCGAGAACCCTGCAATTCTCGATGATGGGCGCGAGGGATTTGAGCGTCATCACCACGCCGCCGCCCAACCGCTATCCCGTGCAGACCGAGCTTCGCGGCTTCGACGGCGAACTCATCCGCGACGCCATCCAGTTTGAACTCGCCCGCAACGGTCAGGTGTTCTTCATCCACAACCGCATCCAAAACATCATGGATGTACACGACTTCATCCTGAAATACGTGCCGGGCGTGCGCATCGCCGTAGCCCACGGCCAGATGGAAGGCGCTAAACTTGAGGACATTATGCTCGGCTTCATCAACGGCGACTATGACGTGCTGCTCTGCACCACCATCGTGGAATCGGGCTTGGACATCCCCAACGCCAACACCATTATTATTAATGAAGCGCACCGCTACGGTCTCAGCGATTTGCACCAGTTGCGCGGGCGCGTGGGTCGTTCCAACAAAAAGGCCTTCTGCTATTTATTGACGCCGCCATTGAACACCCTCACCCAAGAAGCCCAAAAACGCCTCCGCGCCTTGGAGGAGTTTTCCGACCTCGGCGAAGGCATCAACATCGCCATGCGCGACTTGGACATTCGCGGCGCGGGCAATATTTTGGGCGCGGAACAAAGCGGTTTCATCAACGACATCGGTTTTGAGACCTACCACAAAATCCTCGACGAGGCCATTCTCGAACTGAAAGAGACTGAATTTCAGGACATTTTCGACAAGGAAGAGGAGAAAACCTACGTCGCGGACTGCACCATCGAGACCGACATGGAGGTGCGTTTCCCCGCCGACTACATCAACTCGACACAGGAGCGCGTGAGCCTCTACAGCGAACTCGACCGCACCAAGACCGAGGAAGCCTTGATGAAGTTCACCGACCACCTCATCGACCGCTTCGGCCCGATTCCAAAGCAGGTGAACGACTTGCTCAATACCGTGCGCCTCCGCTGGATTGCCAAGGACTTGGGCTTCGAGAAGATTCTGTTGCGCCACCACAACATGACGGCCTATTTCGTCAGCAATCCCGAATCGAAATATTTTGAGAGCGCGACTTTCCAGAAAAATATGCAGTACGTTATGACTCATCCGAAGCGCACCGCGCTCAAAGAAACGAATAACAAACTGCAACTCACTGTAAAAGAAGTAAGCACGGTGACGCAGGCACTTGAGCTATTGCGCGACATGCAGTCTGCCAATTGAAAAACCTTGTCCAATTCCTATCGATAAGGCAGAGCCAAAAATCCGCTTTTTTGCGCAAAATAGGGTTGTTTGCGCAACAAAACGAAAAAAAATGCGCACGATGTCGCATGAATGGCCTATTTTTGCACCCGCAATTTGAGCCACAAACAGCGCATCAACAAAAGAAACAACTGAATATTATCGTTTTTTTAATCAAACAAACAATGAACAAGTTTATCAAAAGAACAAGTTTGGCGTTAGCCTTGACACTTATCACGATGGGTGCATGGGCACAAGCCAATTTGGGCGACGTCCCAAGAGAAATCAAATTCGATGATGCCAGTATCGAGACCTTTGGTCACCTCACCATGACGATCACCGATTCTTTAGTATTCAACGCCGAAAAAAGGTCTTACGACACCTTGCGAGCCATCACCAATATGGAATGGTTCACGGAGGCAGGCACTGCCAAGAAAGCGACTTCATGGATGGGCAAAACAGTTCCTGGTCCGACATGTACTGGTTCCGCTTCTTCTACCCTTCCATCAATGCCAACGGCGAGCCTATCACGCTCTCGGCATTAGCGGCATTCCCCGATGAAGACCCCGAATACATTAATAATGTGATCATCGGATGCCACGTCACCATCACCAGCAACAAGGAAGCCCCTTCGGAATACTACCTGACAGGAAGTTCGTTGACCGACGTCGGCATGTTGATGTGGCACGCTTCAAGCGGCTCCACCTTCCACAAGCCGGAAAGCAACCCGCTCTACTACAACCTGGTCATCCTGCCCGACTACGAAGGCTACGGCATCACCAAAAACCTGCCGCATCCTTACCTTTACCAGGAACTGACGGCACGCCAAGTGGTGGACGCCACACGCTATGGCATTGCGCTGTATCAAAACAGCCCCGTCATTGCAGAGTACCGCCACCCCTTCCGCCCAGGATGGAAGACTGCCTCTGTAGGCTATTCGCAAGGCGGCTCGGTGGCTATGGCCACACACCGTTTCATTGAGCAGAACGGCCTCGACGACGAGCTTCACTTCGCTGGCTCCGTTTGCGGCGACGGCCCATACGACCCTATCGCTCACGTGCGCTATTACATCCGCGAAAACGGAGGAAAGCTCAACATGCCTGTGGTGCTGCCTCTCATCCTGAAAGGAATGCTCGACAGCAACCCATACATGCGTGAGCACAAAATGGAGGATTATCTTGTAAAGAGTTTTATTGATACCGGCATAGTGCA
>CADAVB010000063.1:20120-29655 GCA_902791165.1 uncultured Bacteroidia bacterium | reverse complement strand
GTGATTTCTGCCATTGTCTTATTCTCCTATAATTTGTTTCTTCATAGCTTCGAGAACTTCTTCCGGGGTGTGGATGATGCCACCGACGCGGCCAAAGTGTTCAGCCTTGGCGCGACCGTTGCAGGCCAGCAGCACGTCTTCGATCATCTGACCGCAACTCAATTCAACAGAGAGGAATCCCTTCACGCCCTTGTCAATGAGGTCGCGGATGGCTTGGGTCGGGTAGGGCCACAGGGTGATGGGGCGCAGCAAACCGACCTTCAGACCTTCTGCACGACCGAGTTGCACCGACTTTTGGGCGATACGGGCGCTCGAGCCGTAGGCAACAAACACGTATTCGGCATCGTCGCAGTTGATCATTTCATAGCGCACCTCGTTCTTGGTCACTTCGGCATACTTGCGCTGGAGGTGGCGGTTGTGCTCTTCCATGCGGGCCGAGTCAAGGTCCAAGGAGGTAATTACGCGATGTTCCGTGCCACGCTTGCGGCCCGTCAAAGCCCAAGGATACTTGGCCTTTATTTCCTCTTCGGTCATGCGGGGTTTCTGCTCGGGCAGGATGACTTTTTCCATCATTTGTCCGATGGCACCGTCGGAGAGGATGCAGGCACACATACGGTACTTGAAGGCCAATTCAAAGCCCAGCGGCACGAAGTCGGCCATTTCCTGCACCGAGGCAGGGGCGAGCACGATGTTGTGGTAGTCGCCGTTGCCGCCGCCCTTGGTGTTCTGGAAATAGTCGGCCTGTGAGGGTTGGATGGTGCCAAGACCCGGGCCGCCGCGCACCACGTCGGCGAAGACGCAGGGCACCTCGGCGCCGGCGATGTAGGCCAAGCCTTCTTGTTTGAGGCACACGCCAGGGCTCGACGACGAGGTCATCACGCGCTTTCCGGCTGCACCAGCGGCATACACCATGTTGATGGCGGCCACTTCACTTTCTGCTTGAAGAACGACCATTCCGGTGCGTTCGTAAGGGTTCTGTTCCGACAGATACTCAATCACTTCCGACTGGGGGGTGATAGGATATCCGAAATAAGCATCGGCACCGCAGCGGATGGCGGCCTCGGCCAATGCCTCGTTACCCTTCATCAGTTTTAATTCTCCCATTATGTAAGATTTTTTTGATTTGTTAGACAATTGGTTGGGTTACAGGGCTTTCTTATAGACTTTGATCACGCCGTCGGGGCAGGTGATGCCGCAGCTCGCGCAGCCGATGCAGGCTTCGGGCTTGGCCATGAATGCGTAGTTGTAACCTTTTCCGTTTACTTCTTTTGCCAGTTCGATGACATCGCAGGGGCAGGCCGTGATGCACACACCACAGCCCTTGCAGCGCTCAATGTCAACAACGATGGCTCCTCTGAATTTTGCCATATTGATTTGATTTTAGTTTTTAGAATTTGTTGTTTTCCTTGTTTTTCAAAATTGCCACGAAATTACGGCTTTTTGGGCAAATGAAACGCGACTTTTCGTTTTATTTCGCCGAATTTGGTTAATTTAGATTGATTATAAATTAAACAGGTGAGGAATTAAACGCAGATCTCCAACGGATTATATAAAATAGAGACGCAATCATTGCGTCTCTACTATTCATCTTTTATCGCTTCATTCACTTGACTGGATGGTCCAAGGCAAACGCCTTCAACCTCTCGGCCAAAACCGGAATCTGCTCTCTCTGAATTAAAGAGGTGCAAGCGCGCACACCTTGCTTGGTGCTGCCGCAGGTGTCCAAAGCGATGCCAGAGATGCCATAATACATCATCTCCTCCACAAGGTCGGCACCAGTGAAGCCTGGATAGCAGTAGGTGAAGTAGAAGCCGTCGGCGATGGGTTCGCCGCAGTCCTCGTCGTAGGTGATGTAGAAGCCGTTGTCGGTGAAGGCTTTCTTCATCAGCTCGGCCTTGCGACCGTATTCTAACACGTCGTCGCGGTAGTTGTAGGTGCCATCATTGACGGCTTTCAGCACGGCGGCCAAGGCGTATTGCGCCGAATGCGAGGTACCCGAACTCAGCGGATGCAAGGCACCGAAGAGGATGGCGCGGAGGAATACTTCTTGTCCGCAGAAGGCTTTCAGGTCGGCGTAGTGGCGTTGAGCCAACTTGTTGCTGATGCCCAACAGGGCGCAGCGTTCGCCAGCGTAGCTGAAAGCTTTTGAGCTGGAAATCATCAAGATGTAGTTGTCGGTGTATTTGCCCACGGAAGGTTGGAACGGAGCCACGCCCGGGTGACTGTAGTCCTTGCGGAAGTCCATGCCGAAATAGGCGAGGTCTTCCATCACAATAACGTCGTATTTGTTGGCCAATTCGCCGATGATGCGCAGTTCCTCGTCGGTGAGGCACACCCACGTCGGGTTGTTGGGGTTGGAGTAGAGCAGGCTGTGGATGTTGCCCTTGCTCAGAATCTCTTCGAGTTTGCCGCGCAGTTTTTCGCCACGGTACTCGTAGATGTCGAACTGCTCCATCGGAATGCCGAGCACTTTGTTCTGGAACTTGTGCACGGGGAAGCCAGGGTCAATGAAGAGGATGGTGTTTTTCTTCGTGTTGGCGTGGCCGCAAATCAGGAACGAGGCACAAGCGCCCTGCATGGAGCCTACGGTTGGGATGCAGTTGGCGGCATCCACGTCGAGGTCGAGGAAGTTCTTGATGAAACGCGAGGCCTCCTTTTTTAATATAGGTGCGCCGTCGATGGGCGGGTAGTTGGCCGCCACGCCGTCTTGCAAAGCCTTGATTTGGGCTTCCACGCCGGCACGCGCTGCGGGCAGTCCGGGGTTGCCTAACTCCATGTGGATGAACTTCTTGCCGCTGGCCGCTTCAAGGTCGAAGGCCAATTTGTTGATTTCGCGGATGCCGGCTTTTCCGATGCTCGGCAGGCCGCTTTCTGCAAAGACTTTCTTTGCCAGATCTTGGGGTACGATATTGTTTTGCATCATATCAATTGAAAATTATTTTGCTTGTTTGGTTTGGGACGGCAAAGATAAGCAATTAGTGTGTACCGTGCAAATAAAAAAGCGGGAGCTAGGGAATACAATGCGTTTTTTGGCCTTCTTTGATTCTTTCAAGGAAAAAATCCTTACTTTTGTGCTTTTTCTAACGTGTGATTTATGAGTGCAACAACGAAAGCCATCCTCAACCGATATTGGGGTTATCCCGATTTTCGTCCGCTACAGGAAAGCATCGTCGATTCGGTGATGTCGGGTCGCGACACGCTTGCGTTGTTGCCAACAGGCGGGGGAAAGAGCATCTGCTTTCAGGTGCCGGCGATGGCTATGGAGGGCGTGTGCCTGGTGGTTACGCCTCTCATTGCGTTGATGAAAGACCAAGTGGCGCATCTCTTGGAGAAGGACATCCCAGCGGCGGCGCTTTATTCAGGAATGCATCCTGACGAGCTTCATTTGGCCTATAACCAAGCCGTCTTCGGACGTTTGAAATTCCTCTATGTATCGCCCGAACGACTTCAAACGGAGCAGTTTATTGAAGCCTTGAAACGGATGAAAGTGTGCCTTCTGGCCGTTGATGAGTCGCACTGCATTTCCCAGTGGGGATATGATTTTCGTCCTCCTTATCTGAAAATTGCGGAAATACGAGCCTATATGCCGCAAACGCCCGTTTTGGCTTTGACGGCCACGGCTACGGCCAAGGTGGTTGATGATATTCAGCAGCGGCTAGGCTTCAGGCAGAAAAATGTGATTCAAGGCAGCTTTGAACGCAAAAACCTGACCTACAACGTGCTGCATGAACCCGACAAATACGGAGTGTTGCGCCGCAAGTTGGCCTCTATGACCGAAGGCAGCGCCATTGTGTATGTGCGCAACCGCAAGCGTACCCAGGTCGTTGCGGAATGGCTCAATTCGGTGGGCATTTCGGCAACGTATTATCACGCAGGTTTGGATGCCAAGACACGCGATGCGCGACAAGACCTATGGATGCAGGGTAAGGTGCGGGTGATGGTCGCCACCAATGCGTTTGGCATGGGTATCGACAAGCCCGATGTGCGTATGGTCATCCATTTGGACTTGCCCGACAGTCTTGAAGCATATTTTCAGGAGGCGGGGCGTGCGGGGCGCGACTTAAATCCGTCGGAGGCCTATTTGCTTGTTTCGCCTGCCGACATCAAGAAATTGCATGACGATTGGATGCAGTCGTTTCCGGATTTGGATCGCATCAAACTGATATATAACGCTTTGGGGAATTATTTCAATATTCCCGTTGGAGCGGGGGAGAACGTTTCATACCCTTTGATAATCAGTGATTTTGCGTCGCGTTACGGTTTTGCTGTCGTGGAGGTGTTTCATACGCTGAAAATCTTGGAGCGGGAAGGCTTTTTGCTGCTGTCCGATAGTTTCGACGAGCCTTCCAAAGTGATGATTAAGGCTTCGCGTGAGGATGTTTATGGATTTCAAGTCAATCATCCTCAGTTTTCTGAGCTGATTAAGAGCATGTTGCGCAGTTTGCCAGGCGTGATGACCGATTTCGTGAAGGTCAACGAGGAGGTTTTGGCCAAAAAGGCAGGGTTGAGAGCGGAGGAGGTGGTGACGCAGTTGCAAAAGCTGTCGGCCTACAATGTGTTGTCCTACAAGCCGCGCAACGACAAGCCCCAGGTGTTGTTTCTCAGCGAGTTTGTTGATACGAGGCATTTCAACCTTTCGAAGGAGCTTTACCACGACCGCAAGCGAGAGGCGGAGTTGCGGATGAAGGCTGTGGTTGGTTTCGTGAACAACGATGCCGAGTGCCGTAGCGTTCAGTTGTTGCGCTATTTCAACGAGAAGACGCGGTCGCGGTGCGGTCGTTGCGACGTATGCCTCCGTCAAGGTGGCGGGGTTTCCTACGTTTCGATTGAAGCGAAGCTGGAGAGCGTGGTTCAAGAAGCTCCCCGTCCTTTGTCGGAAGTGGTGCAGCAGTGTGCCGAGTTTGGCGAGGATTCCGTATTGGATGCCATACGGTTTTTGGTCGATAATGGTGTGCTTCAGATGGAGCGCGACGGAGCGTTGCGCCAGGCTGAAAACAAAAAAAGCCGTCATTGATGACGGCTTAGGTGTGACAAGGTGGTCTCTTATTTCAAGAGATTGCTTGCGGGCTTGAATTTCACAACCTTCTTGGCGGCAATCTTGATGGCCTTACCAGTCTTGGGGTTGCGACCTTTTCTTTCAGGACGTACGGAAACCGAGAGGGTACCGAAACCCACCAAAGCGAGTTTGCCATCCTTTTTGAGTTCAACTTTGGTGACATCCATCATGGCGTCAACGGCTTTTCTGGCATCAACCTTGGTCATGCCCGCTTGTTCAGCAACAGCGTTAATTAATTCTACTTTGTTCATTTTAGTTGTTATTAGGGGTTCAACGTTTTACAGCACAAAAGTAATGTATTTTTGAGAAATGCAAGCGTTTTTTTTAAAAAAAAGCCATTTTTTCTCAAAAAAATCGATTTTTTTGTGCAAAAAGTGCCGATTTTGACTGGTTTAGCAGGCTTTCCAAGTGCCGAAAAGCGGGGTTCCTCGCAAAAAGTCGGTAACTTCCATGCGCTTTTTTCCAGCTTGTTGGAGGCTGTTGAGCAGCAAAAAGCCGTCGGTCAGGGCTATTTTTAGGTAGGTTTTGTTGTCGGTGACGACGGTGCCGGGGCACACATGGGGTGTTGTCAGCTCAACAGAAGCTTCATAGACTTTCATTTCCACGACTTCGTCGTTGGCGGAGCAAAGGCGTATGTGGGCGGCGGGATAGGGCGACAGGCCTCTGACCAAATTGTAAGTATTCTCGCAGTTGCGGTCAAAGCGAAGTTGGCAGAATTCCTTGGTGATTTTGGGTGCGGTTTTCAAGTTGATGCCTTGCGTTAGCTCGTCTTGAGGTTGTGTTTCGCAGGTGCCGCTTTCTATTTTTTTCAGGGTTTCCACAACGATTCGGTTGCCCATCGTCATCAGTTTGTCGTGCAGTTCGCCTGCGGTTTCGTCGTGACGGATGGGGGTTTTCTCGCGCATGATGATGGTGCCTTTGTCGATTTCCTCATTGAGGAAGAAGGTGGTGAGTCCCGTTTCGGTTTCGCCGTTGATGATGGCGAAATTGATGGGTGCTGCGCCACGGTATTGCGGTAGCAGCGAGGCATGGAGGTTGAAAGTGCCGAGTTGGGGCATTTGCCATACTACGGCGGGCAACATGCGGAAGGCCACCACGACAAACAGGTTGGCATGGAATGAGGCGAGTTGGTCGAGGAAGTCGGGGGATTTCAGCTTTTCGGGTTGGAGCAAGGGGAGTTGGTGGTCTAATGCGACCTTTTTCACTTCCGAAAACTGGATTTTCTTGCCACGTCCGGCGGGTTTGTCGGGCATGGTTACCACAGCGGCCACCTCGTAGCCAGCGTTGATGATGGCCTCAAGCTGTGAGGCGGCAAATTCGGGCGTTCCGAAATAGACTATGCGAAGTTTTTCCATGGTGCAAAGGTAAAAAAAATCCTGACTCCGAAGAGTCAGGAGTGAATAACAAATGTGTAACCAAAACTATTATTTCTTCAGTTTTTCTTCCATGTTGGCAATGTTCTTGTTGATTTCGAAGGCTTCGTTGCTCAGCGGGAAGTCTTTCTTCAGCGTTTTGTAGGCTTGCAGGGCTTTGGCATAGTCGCCAATCATTTCGTAGGTATTGCCTTGTTTGGCCAAGAAGAGGGGGGACGTGAAGTCGTTGGGGTTCTTGGCGGCAGCCTTGCCGTAGTAGGAAGCGGCGTTTTGCAAGTCTTCAAGCTCCATATAGCAGTCGCCAATGGCGCCCAAAGCCATCGGGGCCAACACTTGGTCGTTGGTGTTGTATTTCTTCAGATACTCAATGGCTTCTTTGTAGTTGCCTTGCTTCAGGTAGGCGATGCCGGCATAGTAGGAGGCCAGTTTGCCAGTCTTGGTCGAACCGTAGCTGTTCACGATGTCCAACAGGCCAACGTGGTTGCCGTCGCCATTCAGTGCCATGTCGTACTGTTCGTTGCCGAAATATTCCTGGGCTTTGTAGATCAGTTTGCTGGCGGTTTCGTTGCGCTTTTGCTTGTACTTCGTGATGCCGAAAATGCCCAAGGCAACCAGCAGCAATGCGATGAGGATGGCCCAAAGAATCTTCTGGTTGTTTTCAATCCAAAGTTCTGTTTTGCTTAAAGCTTCTTCTACGTTTTCGAGTCTTTCGTCTCTTTGTTTTACGTCTTGTTTTGCCATATCAATTCAAAATTTTGAGTTGCAAAAGTACGCTTTTTCAGCATATCATTCACCAAAAAAAGTGTTTTTTGATTTTTATTTTTCTATACAATATTGTAATGTTTTGATTTATAATATGTTGTAAAATATTTGTTAAGGTGTGTTATGGAAGGAAATTGGGAACAGGGTGGCGATTTGGCATATTTTTGTACCTTTGCGGCTCGAAAAATTGCCTATTATGACGCCGCACGACCATGCTTTGCTGACTTTTTTAAGCCAATTTGTTACCGACGACCGCAAACGGCGTTTCGAGGAAGTGCTTTCCCATCGCACGCGCCATGTGACGGTGGTGCTTGAGGATATTTTCCAGCCTCACAATGCCAGTGCCGTGATGCGCAGTTGCGACCTTCGGGGCATACAGGACATTCATGTCGTGGAAAACAACTACCAATACGATGTCAATCCCGATGTGGTGTTGGGTAGCACGAAATGGCTCAACCTATACCATTATAATAAGGTGTCGTTCAACACGCCTGAGGTTTTTGACTGTCTGCACGAAAAGGGCTACCGCATTGTGGCCACTTGTCCGCATCGCGACGACTTCACTCCCGATACTTTGCCTTTGGACAAGCCGGTTGCCTTGGTTTTCGGGACGGAGAAACTGGGGTTGTCGGATTATGCCGTTGAGCATGCCGACATGCATGTCAGGATTCCCATGTTCGGTTTTACGGAGAGTTATAACATCAGTGTTTCGGCGGCTTTGTTGATTTATGCGCTGACCCAACGGCTTCATGCCACCGACGACATTGCCTGGAAGCTTTCAGAGGAGGAAAAGGATGTGTTGCGCTTGGAATGGACACGACGCACGCTGAATCGCATCCGCCAATATGAGCGGAAGTTTGAAACGATGTATAACGAAGGGCTTATTCAACCATAATCTTCAGAATCTCCACGTCGGTTTCCTTCATGCCGAGGCGTCCGAGGCAGCCGATGTGGTCGATGGTTTCTTCCACGTCCTTGCCGATGATGCCGTCGCCGCCGAGGAGGTTGTCGCCTTGTTTGCTCATGGCGTAGCCGAGGATGCCGGCTTCCACCGAAAGGGCGATTTTGCCTGCGCAAGAAGGTTTGGCGCCGTCGCAAACGATGCCAGCGGCCATGCCCAAGGCGTTTTCCAAAGTGTGTTCGATGATTTCAAGACTCTCGCCCATCAGGTAGGCGATGCCGCAACCCGAGGCGCAGCCCGCGCTGACGGCTCCGCAATAGGCCGACAGTCGGCCGATACCGGTCTTTTGATGGATGGCGACGAGGTTCGACAAAACCACGGCGCGATACACGCGGTCGTCGTCAATGTGGTATTCTTCGGCGTAGGCCAAAACGGGCAAACAGCAGGTCATGCCTTGGTTGCCGCTGCCAGAGTTGATGATGACGGGCATCTCGCAGCCGCTCATGCGTGCGTCGCTGCCCGCTGCGGCCCAAGCCCTGGCTTTGATGCGGACATCTGTTCCGAAACTCATGATGGTGCTACCGATGTTGGCGCCCCAGTTGTTGTTGAGGCCTTCCATGGCGATGGCCTTGTTGCACTCGATTTGCGGCTTGATGATGGGCTTGATGTCCTCAATATCAACCGTGTTGGCGAAGTCGAAGATGTTTTTCATGCTGAGGCAGCTGCGGTCGGTGAGCTTGGTGGCGCCGCTGTCGGCATAGCCCGTGTCGAACAGCACCTGCTCGTCTTTTTCGATGCGCACGATGTTGGTATGGAATCCCGCGATGCGCACGCTGGCGGAGTGCTCCTTATTATATAAGGTGATGGTCACGTCGAGTTGCGCGATGACGTTCAGCGGGATAATGGTCATGGGGATGGTTTCGAGGAAATCGGCGATTTCTTTCTTTTGTTCGGGCGTTACTTCGGCGATGACCTCAAGGGCTTTCTTGGGGTTGCCGGCCACGATACCCGCCGCCACGGAGGCTTTCAGGCCTTTCATGCCTTTGGTGTTGGGCACGATGACGCTTTTCACGTTTTTGATGATGTTGCCGCTGGCTTTGATTTCCACACGTTGGGGGCGGTTGCCCAGGATTTCGTGCGCTTTAGCGGCGGCGTAGGCCAAGCAGATGGGTTCGGTGCAGCCCATGGCAGGCACAAGTTCCTCTTTCAGGATGTTCATGTAGTTATTGTACAGACAATCGCTTTTTTCCATTGCATCAGATTTTGGGCGCAAAGGTACAAAAAGAGGTGGTTAAGAGCAAAGAATCATGCGGTTTTTTATCAATTGCTCCGCGAAACCTCCACCTTGCTGATTTCCACTTCGTTGTTTTCCGAAACGAACTCAATCCAAGTGTTGTCTTCGCTGAACCATTTGTAGATCGATCCGATGCGGAAGATGAAGGT
>CADAVB010000063.1:0-20099 GCA_902791165.1 uncultured Bacteroidia bacterium | reverse complement strand
TTCTTGCCGCCGGCACCGCCGAAGGAGACAATCATCGGGAAGGTCTTTTCGGGATGCGGGTTGCGCACCTTGACGATGACGTAGTTGGAGCGGCGCACAGCAATATCGATCTTATTGAAATCGAATCGTTTGGCTTCACCGGCGGCGAGCGTAATCGGCTCGCGATTCAGTTCATAGAGTTTGTTTTGCTCGATGATCTCGCCGATGCGTGCAATCATTTCGGTGGGGTAGGTTTCAAGGTTCAGCTCCTCGGCCTTGGTATAGGCTTCGATGGCCTTGTCGAAGGTGTTGCTTCTGAAGTTGGCGTCGCCGTCCTTGATGAAGGCGTTGTATTGTGTGCGCAATGCTGCAACGCGGTCGTTTTCGGCCTTTTCTGCGGCGGCGAGTTGTTTTGCGGCGTTTTCGTCTTCGGGCTTGTAAACCAGCGCGGATTGGAAGTGCGTGATGGCTTCGGCAAATTGCTCCGCGCTCATGGCTTGGTTGCCGGCGTTCATGGCTTGGTCAAATTGTGCCTGCAACTCTGCTGCGGCGGCGAGTGCGGCTTGACGTGCTGCTTCTTCCTCTGCGGCGATACGCGCGGCTTCGGCTTCGGCGGCCAACCTTGCGGCCTCTTGTTCTGCGGCGATGCGTGCGGCTTCTTCGGCTGCAAGCCTTGCTGCCTCTTGTTCGGCAGCCAGACGCGCAGCTTCGGCTTCGGCGGCCAAACGTGCTGCTTCTTGCTCGGCGGCGATACGCGCAGCTTCGGCTTCGGCGGCCAAACGTGCTGCTTCTTGCTCGGCGGCGATACGCGCAGCTTCGGCTTCGGCAGCCAAACGTGCCGCTTCTGCTTCAGCGGCGAGTCGGGCGGCTTCTTCGGCATCTTGTTGCGCGATGAGCGGGTCAAGGCGGGCAATCATATCGGTGGCGTAGGCATCACCAGAAACGACGGCCAAGGCGTTTTGATATTGCGTCTTGGCCTCGCGATAAGCCTTGGCTTCATAAAGCCGGTCGGCCTCGGCGATGATTCCGTTGTATTGGTCGGCCACGCCTTTGGCGGCTTGGTATTCGTTGCGTTTGGTGCTGGCGGTCAGGTCGTTGGGGAAGAGGGTGAGGGCTTCGTCAATTTTCGTGATGGCCGCGTCGTAGTTCTTGCGGAGGCCGAATTGGTTGGCTTCTTCCATGAGTTTGTCGAAGCGGGCAGTTTTTTCGGCGAAAAGCTGTTTTTTCTGTTTGGCTTCGGCTAGTTTTTCCTTGGGCAATTTGTCGGTGGGGAAGATGCCTATGGCGGTCTCGAACTGCATGATGGCTGCGTCGAAATTCTCCTCTTCCAATAGGGTTTCGCCTTGGCTCATGGCCAAGTCGAAGGCGTCTTGCTTGTCTTTGCGCTCTTGAAGGATGGCGCGTATGGCATCGGCTTGGGCGGTGGCGTACTTGTCGTCGGGGAACACGGACAAAGCGGCCTCATATTCCGACAGGGCTTCCTCGTATTTCTCTTGCCCGTTGAGGCGGTCGCCTTCGTCCAAGTGGGCGTAGAACACCTCTTGGCGCGCGCCGTCCTCTTTGATTTTTTTCACCGTTTCGTTCAGCTTTTGCTTGGCGGTGGGGTCGTTGGCCTTCTGCTTGAGGGCCATTTCGTAATAAGTCTTCGCGCTGATGTAGTCTTTGGCTCCGAACTTGTCGTTGCCCTTCTTCATCAGGGTCTCGTAAGTTTCTGATTCTTGAGCCGTTGCGATATTGGCCCCGAAAACGAGTGCGGTGCCAAAAAGCATGGAAAATAGAAGACGTTTGTTCATTTTTCGAGTTTTATCAGTATTAAACGGAAACCACCGCGTATTATTATTTTAAGGTGTTAAATTTTCCCGTCTTTGATTGTAATGGTGCGGTCCGACATGGCGGCCAATTCTGGGTTGTGGGTGACGATGACGAAGGTTTGGTTCATCTCGTCGCGGAGGCGGAAAAAGAGTTTGTGCAGCTCTTCGGCCGACTTCGAGTCGAGGTTGCCCGAAGGCTCGTCGGCCAAGACCACGGCAGGCTCATTGATGAGGGCACGGGCCACGGCGATGCGTTGCTGCTCGCCGCCCGAAAGCTGCGAGGGCTTGTGGTCTTTGCGGTTGGTAAGATTCAGGTAGTCAAGTAGTTTTAAGGCTTTTTTTGTGGCTTCCTGTTTGCCCATGCCGCAGATGTAGGCCGGGATGCAGATGTTCTCGATGGCGGTAAATTCGGGCAGCAGGTGGTGGAATTGGAACACAAAGCCGATTTTTTGGTTGCGGAACGAGGCCAAGTCGTTGTCGTTCAGTTTATTGACCTCTATTCCGTCGATGAGCAATTGGCCACGGTCAGCTTTGTCCAAAGTGCCGATGATGTGGAGCAGGGTGGATTTGCCTGCTCCCGACGCGCCCACAATGCTCACAATTTCCTTCTTGTTGATATGCAGGTCGATGCCTTTGAGGACTTCGACGCTGCCGTAGGATTTATGGATTCCTGTCGTTTGGATCATGGTTTGAAAATTGCGCTGCAAAAATAGACAAAAAACTCCAATGCGCTATCAAAGGCGCAGAGAAAGATGGGATAAAAAAGTCCGCCGAAAAACTCGACGGACTTGTTCAGAATCATAACAGAAACCTTATTTCTTGGTTTTCTTGGCAGGTGCTTTCTTTTCGGCTGTCGCTTTCTTGGCAGGTGTCTTTTTGGCAGCACTCTTCTTGGCTTCAGCTTTGGGCGCGTTCTTCAAGATGTCGCACATGAAGTCCCAGAACATCTGGACAGTCGGGATTTCGCAACGCTCGTCGGGCGAATGCACGCCGCGCAGGGTGGGACCGAAACTGATCATGTCCATGCCCGGAATCTTGTCGCCGATGAGGCCACATTCAAGGCCAGCGTGGATGGCACGCACCTTTGGCTCTTTCTTGAAACGCTTTTTGTAGCAGTTCACTGCCACGTCCAAAATGGCACTGTTGGGGTTGGGTGCCCAGCCCGGATAGCCGTCGGTGTGTTCCACATCGGCGTCGGCGAGGCTCCACACGGCTTCCACCATGTTGGCGATGTCTTGCTTCGACGACTCGATGCTGCTGCGCTGCGAGGTTTGGATGAAGAAATAGCCTTCCTTCTTCTTGCACGAGGCGAGGTTGGTCGAGGTTTCCACGAAGTTCGGGATGGTCTGCGACATGGCAATGACGCCGTGCGGGCAGGCATAAAGACCGTTCAGCAGGTTGAACTGCGACATCTCGTCGATGACCACATCAGGCTGAACTTCAGCCACTTCAACCGTAACTTTCAGACCAGGCTCAGTCACTTGATACTCTTGCTTGAAGTGCTTCTCCATGTCCTTCACATAATGCTCGAAATCCTTCACGCAGTCGTTCGGGATGAAGGCCACGGCTGTGGCTTCGCGGGCGATGGCGTTGCGGAGGTTGCCGCCTTGGAAATCATAAAGTTGGAGGTCGAACCAAGTGGTGGCCTGCCAAAGGATGCGGGTCAGCAGTTTGTTGGCGTTGGCCAAGTTCTTGTTGATGTCGTCGCCGCTGTGGCCGCCTTTCAGACCGCTCACGGTGATGCGGTAGGCCGTGGCCTCTTCAGGAGCTGGCTCCAGCTCGTACCACACCTTAATAATCGTGTCCATTCCGCCGGCACATCCGATGAAGATTTCGCCTTCGTCCTCGCTGTCTAAGTTGAGGAGGGTGCGACCTGTGAAGTCTTTCGGGTCGAGCTTCATGGCACCGGTGAGGCCGGTTTCTTCGTCAACGGTGAAGATGCACTCAAGCGGACCATGTTCCACTTTCGGGTCGGCGATGACGGCCAAGGCCGCTGCCACGCCGATGCCGTCGTCGGCACCGAGGGTCGTGCCGTTGGCATGAAGCCAGTCGCCCTTGATGACCGGCTCGATGGGGTCTTTCTCGAAGTCGTGCTTCTTGTCGTTGTTTTTCTCGCACACCATGTCCATGTGGGCTTGCAGGATGACGGTCTGGCGGTCTTCCATGCCCTTGGTGGCCGGCACAGTCATGATGATATTGCCGCACTCTTCCTTGACGTACTTCACTTTATGGTCTTTCGCCCATTTTTCGAGGTAAGCCACCATTTTGGCTTCCTTCTTCGACGGACGCGGCACGCCGAGAATGCCGTTGAACTCTTTCCAAATGCCTTCCGGCTTTAGTTTCAGGATTTCGTTGCTCATAATTTGTTGATTTAAAGATTTGATATTTAAAGATTTAAGATACAAATTCTGTAATAGTATTCTAAAATACCGTATTTTCAAATACCATTTTTTAGTTCCCTAATCGTCTCCATCGGATTCTCCGACTTAAACACCGCATTGCCCGCGACGAGTACATCCGCCCCAGCCTCAAACAAAGTCTTTGCGTTCTGCGTGTTCACGCCGCCATCCACTTCGATGAGGGCAGAGGCGTGTTGTTCTTCAATCATCCAACGCAACTTGCGGATTTTTTCGTATGTTCGTTCGATGAATTGTTGTCCACCAAAACCCGGATTGACCGACATGAGCAGCACCAAATCCAAGTCGGCGATGATGTCTTCCAAAACGGCCACGGGCGTGTGGGGATTGAGCACAACGCCGGCATGAATACCTAAAGCCTTGATTTGCTGCACGGCGCGGTGGATGTGGTTGCAGGCCTCGTAATGGAAGGTGATGATGTCGGCACCCGCCTTGGCGAAGGCTTCGAAATACTTTTCAGGCTCCACAATCATCAGGTGGACATCCAGGGGCTTTTGGGCTTTCTTCTTAATGGCCTGCACCACAGGGATGCCGAAGGAGATGTTTGGCACGAAGCGGCCGTCCATCACGTCGCAGTGGAACCAGTCGGCCTCGCTGCGGTTGACCATCTCGATGTCGGCTTCCAAATTGAGGAAATCGGCCGACAATAGGGAAGGGGCGATGAGTCTTTGCATAACGGTTGGTTTTGAATAGGGTAGTTATGTTTTGCAAAATTACACATTTATTATAATATGAGTGCGGTCGGATGAAAAAAATGTTTATTTTTGCCAATTCATTTTTTAGCAAATTCAAAACAAATAACTATATGGATAACAGATTGTTAGATAATAAATTACCCTATTTGGTGGCCGACATGGACTTGGCCGCTTGGGGACGCAAGGAAATTGAAGTATCGGAACACGAGATGCCCGGCCTGATGTCGCTGCGCAAGAAATACGGCGACACGAAGCCGCTGAAAGGCGCGAAAATCATGGGCTCGCTACACATGACCATCCAAACGGCCTGCCTCATCGAGACCTTGGTCGAACTGGGTGCCACGGTGCGCTGGTGCTCATGCAACATCTATTCCACGCAAGACCACGCTGCGGCGGCTATCGCCGAAACGGGCACTGCCGTTTTCGCATGGAAAGGCGAAACTTTAGAGGATTATTGGTGGTGTACCAAACGCGCCATCACCTTCCCCGATGGCACGGGTCCGGACCTGATTGTCGATGACGGCGGCGATGCCACCTTGTTGATTCACAAGGGCTATGCCTGCGAAAACGACCCCAAACTCCTTGACGCTCCCACGGGTAGCGAGGAAGAAAGGGCACTGATGAGCGTCATCAAGGCGACTTATAAGGAAAATCCCACCTTCTGGCACACGGTTGTGGCCGGCTGGAAAGGCGTTTCTGAGGAAACCACCACGGGTGTTCACCGTCTGTATCAGATGCACGAGCGCGGCGAGTTGCTCGTTCCCGCCATCAACGTGAACGACTCGGTCACCAAGTCGAAGTTCGACAACCTCTACGGCTGCCGCGAGTCGTTGGCCGACGGCATCAAGCGCGCCACCGACGTAATGATTGCTGGTAAAGTCGTGGTTGTTTGCGGCTACGGCGAAGTGGGCAAGGGCTGCTCTCACTCGATGAAGAGCTATGGCGCCCGCGTTATCGTCACCGAAATCGACCCCATCTGCGCCCTGCAAGCCGCTATGGAAGGCTTCGAGGTCACGACGATGGAGGAGGCCGTCAAGGAAGGCAACATCTTTGTCACCACTACGGGCAACTGCGACGTGATTACGCTCGAACATATCCTGCAAATGAAAGACCAAGCCATCGTGTGCAACATCGGCCACTTCGACAATGAAATCCAAGTCGATCGTCTTGAGAACGCCAAGGAACTGAAGGAGAAAATCAACATCAAGCCGCAGGTCGATAAGTACGTTTTCAACGACGGACATTGCATCTTCCTGTTGGCTTCGGGCCGACTGGTCAACCTCGGTTGCGCCACGGGTCACCCCAGTTTCGTGATGAGCAACTCGTTCACCAACCAGACTTTGGCCCAACTCGACCTTTGGGAGAAGCGTGGACAATATAAAATAGGTGTGTATTGCCTGCCCAAGTATTTGGACGAGGAAGTCGCCCGCCTGCATTTGGAGAAAATCGGCGTGAAGCTGACCAAACTCACGCAAAAGCAGGCCGACTATATCGGCGTTCCCGTCGAAGGGCCTTATAAATCAGATATTTACCGCTATTAATTCGGCTTTTTCACCGATTTAACGGAAATCTTCTTGCTGGGAGCGGTGCCAATGGTGCTGCTCCCTTCTTTTGTGCTTCGGTCTATGGTGAGCATAAACACCGCGTCGCCGAAGGTGTTGTTGATTCTTTTTTGTTTCAAGTCCCTAATCGACGAGGGGAACTCAAACGAAACGACCTTTCTTTTTCCGTCGGCGGTGACGGTCGCCGTGGTTCTTTCGGCGGTCATTTCAAGTCCCGTTTCCGAGTCGAACCATATGACTGTGTATTTTGCGCCAACGTGTTGGTTTTCAATAGGTAGTAAGATGCTGTTGCTATTGGAACTTGGCGCGGGTCGGGTGTTTGGGTTCATTGTCATAAGGTAGGATTTGGGGTCAAGGGGCGTGGTTTTGCCGAAGTGTCCTTTGGAAACGTCTTTTTGTGCCAGATGGCGCAACGACTGGTAGCAGAAGGCGGTGTCTTGGCTCCAGCCGAAAAGGGTGTCCTCGGCGGCGTTAATCATGTAGTAGGTTTCAAGGTTGTTGGGGAAAACCAGCGAAGGCTTCACCACTTTTCCTGTGGTATGGCTCGTGAACGAATCTGAAGGGATGGCCAGATTATTGCAGAAGGTGAGAAGAGGCTTGAAAATGCGTAAATGGTCGAACTGCATCAAGATATGCCAATACCAGAACGAGGCTGGGCCGATGGAGCCGGAGAAGAGCGACGACCAAAGCGAGTTGTGCAGATCGACAGCGTGTGGGTCCTTCGCCTTGAAAATGTCGGTTGTGGTGCTGCCGAAAGCGAATTCACCGACAAAGAAAGGCTTGTCAGGATACAGATTGCGTGCTTCGTCTGCAAGATTGAGGAGTTTGTGGGAGAATTGTTCGCTCGACCATGCCTTATCGATGTTTTGGTAATTGTGGCTTTGCACGATGTCAAGATTCTTGTACATTGTGCTGTATAGCGTTTCCATGCCTTTTGTGCCGCCCATCGAGGTGGTGACGGGGCGGCTGAACGGGTCGATGGAGCGGATGTAGTCGGCCATTTTGCTGTGCCATTTGCTCACCTTTCGCTGAAAGTGGTTCGCGCTGATGTCGATGTCCATGTTCGACACCTCGTTCCAAAGCTCCCAGCTCATGATGTTTGTTGCATAGCCCCAGCGTGCCACGATGTAGCGGAGAAGGTTTTTGGCGATTTTTCTTGCTTCGCGGTCGCTGAAGAACTCATGCGGTTGCTCCAAACCGAGAAGGGTGTGGTAGGGGTTGTTTGTCCACTTGCCTGGGCCTTTCGAATCAGTGCCGTCATATCTGAAATCGCCGAAAGAGAAAAAGCAGGGCATGACGGATATGTCGTGTTGCGCTGCATAGGTGATAATGTGGTCCAACTCGGCGGCATCTTTTTGGTTGAGCGTCGAGTTGAAAAACACGGTGGTGTCGGTTTTCTCGCCCAAGGCAAACTCGGGACCGTAGAGCGAAAGATATTGGTAGCGCGACAGCCAGATGCGCATATAGTTGGCATTGCCAGCCAATGAATCGATATACTTTTCGTAAAAGTAGATTCCTGTCGGTTTCGTGTAGTCGTAGTAGGTTTTGCAGTCGTACCATGCCACGTTGGGACCTACTGGAAAATAGGAGTTGTCGCGCCGCTCGCCGTTTGCGACGACATCCCTTTTCAAGTATTTGGAGTTGGCTTTTGTGATGAATCCAGTGCCGTTCTCGACAGGTTCGCAGCTGAAGCTGAACGTTTTGTAACCATCCGAACTCATTGAGGTTTTGCCCTTGCGGTCGATGGCGTGAATGCTGAAGGTCCAAGTGCCGGTTTGGACTGGCGTGAACCGCACGCGCCAGCCGTTGCTTTTGGTGTTAGGCTTGGCCTTCTCATAACCGTCTTTTTGGCTGAAAGTGTAACCTTCGTAATAGAACCCATTGACTTTGAAGGTCTTGCCGTCGGGCGCGACAAACTTCGCGAAAACGTCGATGACCGCCGGGTCGTATGGGTTGTCGTAGTTGTCCATGTCGAAGGCAATCTCGTATAAACCGAAGAGCGGAACGCTTTCGGGGACTGACAATTTGCTGATGGCGGGCTGGCTGAAGCCCAAGGAATACAGTGCCGTCAGAAGCACCAAAATCAACTTTGTTTTCATGGTGAAAGGTTTGATGGGGGCAAAATTATGAAAAAACCGAACAAAATGGGAAATTGCACCCGATGTGTGTCCAAAATTTGTATCTTTGCGAAACAAAAACTTACGAATGAAAATCGCCGTAAACACACGTTTGTTGCTGAAAGACAGGCTTGAAGGCATCGGTTGGGTAGCCTACGAAACCTTGCGCCGCATGGTAAAAAGCCATCCAGAGGTGGAGTTTTATTTCCTCTTCGACCGCGAGCCTGACCCGATGTTTCTTTTTGCCGACAACGTGAAACCCATAGTGTTGTTTCCGCAGGCGCGACACCCGTTCCTATTCATTTGGTTTTTCGAGTTTTCGGTCAAGAAAGCATTGAAACAAATAGAACCCGACTTGTTTTTCTCCCCTGACGGCTATCTGAGCCTCCGTTCCGATGTGCCGCAAGTGGCTCAGTTCCACGACCTTAACTTCGAACATTTCCCCAAGGATATGCCGAAAATCCATCTTTGGCACTACAAGACATTCTTCCCGAAATTCGCCAGAAAAGCCAAACGCATCGTAACGGTTTCGGAGTTCTCGAAGCAAGACATTGTGGACTGCTACGACATCGACCCAGAAAAGATTGATGTGGCGTATAACGGTGTGAATGAGAAGTTTGCGCCGATTCCCAAGGATGAACAAGAACACATTAGGGCGAAATACACGGGCGGAAATCCTTATTTTATGTTTGTTGGTTCGCTGCATCCGCGCAAGAATTTGGCGCGACTGTTCACGGCTTTTGATTTGTTCAAATCGCAAACGCCGTCCAACGTCAAGTTGTTGATTGTGGGGGAGAAGCGCTGGTGGTCGGAGCCGATTGAGCAGGCCTACAGCCAAATGCGCTTCAAGGACGAGGTCGTCTTTGCGGGTCGTTTGAGTGCGGAGGACTTGCACTTGGTGACGGCAGCGGCCTTGGCATCGGTGTATGTGTCTTATTTTGAGGGCTTTGGCATCCCGATTTTGGAAGCATTTAGGTGCGACACGCCTGTCATCACCTCCAATGTGACCTCCATGCCCGAGGTGGCCGATGACGCGGCTTTGCTCGTCGATCCGTTCAGCGAGGCCTCCATCGCCGAAGGCATGACCGAAATGCTTGATGAAAACGTGCGCGAAGCTTTGATAGAAAAGGGTCGCGAGCGCGCCAAGGACTTCTCTTGGGACTTGGCGACGGACGGGATTTGGAATTGTTTGATGAAAGCAATAAAAGAATAACGATATGGCAAAGATAATAATGTATCCTGGCGAGGCCAGAAAAGATGCAGTGGATTGGAAAATGGTCCAAGGGCAGCATATCACTGCGGTCAGACGAAATATTTTGGTGCTCGGTTCGGGCGGCCGCGAACACGCTTTGGCGTGGAAATTGGCCCAAGGCGAAGGTGCCCACGTTTTCATCGCGCCAGGCAATGCTGGAACGGCGCAAGTCGGAGTGAATGTAAATTTAAAACTTTCTGATTTTGAAGCGATAAAAGTTTTTTGCTTAAAGCAAAATATTAACCTTGTCGTGGTTGGGCCAGAGCAGCCGCTTGTGGACGGTATAGTCGATTTCTTCAAGCAAGACGAGGCGTTGAAGGCCGTGAAAATCATCGGTCCCGACAAGCGCGGCGCCCAACTCGAAGGTAGCAAGGCTTAAGGATTTCATGGAAAAACATGGCGTTCCAACGGCCAAGTGCTTGAAAGTCAGCAAGGAAAACCTTGACGAAGGTTATAAGTTCCTTGAAAGCGTGAAAGCGCCTTACGTTTTGAAGGCCGACGGCCTTGCCGCTGGCAAAGGCGTGTTGATACTCAACGAGTTGCAAGAAGCCAAGGACGAACTTTCCAAGATGCTCGACGGCAAGTTTGGCGCGGCTTCGGCCACCGTGGTCATTGAGGAGTTTTTGAAAGGCATCGAGGTTTCGGTCTTCGTTTTGACCGACGGCGAGCATTACGTTTTGCTGCCTGAGGCCAAGGATTACAAGCGCATCGGCGATGGCGACACAGGCCTCAACACGGGCGGCATGGGCGCGGTTTCGCCCGTTCCGTTCTGCACGCCTGACTTCCTGAACAGGGTAGAGGAACGCATCGTGAAACCCACTTTGAAAGGTCTGAAAGCCGAAGGAATCGACTATAAAGGCTTCATTTTCTTAGGTTTGATGAACGATGGCGGCACTCCTTACGTCATTGAATACAACGTGCGCATGGGCGACCCCGAAACCGAGGCCGTGATGACACGCATCGAGGGCGATTTTGCCGATTTGCTCTTTGCTTGCGCCGACGGTCGCCTGAACGAGGTGCATTACGCCAAGAGCGACAAGACCGCCGTCACGGTGATGATGGTGTCGGGTGGCTATCCCGAAGCCTACGAAAAAGGCAAGGTGATGACCGGTCTCGACACCTTAAAAGATGTTGTTGCTTTCCATGCTGGAACGGCGTTCGACGCTGAAAACGAGGTGGTTACATCGGGCGGTCGCGTGATTGCGGTGACGACGCACGGCGATTCCATAGAGGAAGCCAGAACCAAAGCCTACCGCGAGGTGGAAAAGATTCATTTTGAGGGCGCGAACTACCGCCACGACATCGGACTCGACTTAATGAGAATGCAATGATTAAGTTTTTCAGACAGAGCTATGCCATTCAGTATGTGGTGATTGCGTTGTTGGCCATCGCCCTTTGGATACCCGCTTTCATATCTGGGAAAGTGGCAATGGGTTTTGATTCTCCGATAACGCCGTTGTTCAATTTTATTGACCGTTTGCTTGGTTTCTCCCCTGTGGTGCAGCATCTCTTCGCCTTTGTCTTAGTTTTGTTGGAAGCCTTGGTTTTTAATTTTATATTGGTTGATAATCAGATTGTTGGAAAGGTTGGAACCATGGGGGCGTTTGTCTTTGTACTATTGATGAGCCTGACTTGTACCCAAACCAATTTTTATCCATTTATCCTTTCTTTGTTCTTTATCTTGTTGATAGTCAGGTTGATGTTTGGCGCTAATGCTTCACAGACCGTGGAGTTTGATTTGTTGAAAGCGGGCGGATATATCGCTTTGGCGTCAATGTGCTATTTCCCAACCATTTTGCTGCTGGTATGGGTGATGATTTCGCTATCTATTGCGAAGAAAGGCTCGCTCCGATTGGAATTGATTCCTTTGACAGGGTTCACCTTTGTCTATTTCTTGTATTTTACTTGCATTTACTTGTTTGGAGATTTTCTGCCTTTGATTCGTGAGTATCGTGATTATTTTCTTAATCTAACACTTTCGGTAAATGGATTTAACTTAAAGAGTACTATACTTTTAACGATGCTTGTTGTTCTGTCTATTTTCTTGTTGTTCAGTAGCGTAAATTTGGAAAAAACCATAGCAGTGAGGACAAAGATCACCATGAGCATTGTGCTTTTGGTTCTTTCCGTTATTATCTTGTTCTTGGGCGGGAATGTGTTGTATAATGGATTGATATTCTTTGCGTTGGCTATCGTGTTTTCGTATGAGTTTTCCTCAATGGGCAATACGGGATGGGCTGATTTGTTTATGACTGTGTTTTTATTGTTGGTGATAGCCAACCATTATTATTTTAAATTGTTGTAAATCATGAGTTTGCTTTCTCACTATTCGGATTGTGTTGAAGCTGGATGCGACGAGGCTGGAAGGGGTTGTTTGGCAGGTCCAGTGGTGGCTGCTGCCGTGATTCTGAAAAAGGATGCCGACTATTCGGAACTTAATGATTCAAAGCAGATTACGGAAAAGAAACGGATGCAGTTGCGAGAATTGGTGATGAACGAGGCATTGGCATACGGAATAGGCACTGTTACGGCGGAGGAAATTGATATAATCAATATTTTAAATGCCTCATTTTTAGCAATGCACAGGGCTTTAGATGAACTAAAACTTCAACCAGAATTATTGCTCATCGATGGCAACCGTTTTAATCCTTATAAAAAGATTAAGCACATTTGTGTTGTAGGCGGCGATGCTAAGTATCAGTCGATTGCGGCGGCTTCCATCCTGGCAAAAACCACCCGCGATATGATGATGGAGCAATATGACGCGCAATTTCCCGTTTACAATTGGAAGAAGAACAAGGGTTATCCTACTCCAGAACACAAGCGCGCCATCGCCGAACATGGCATCACGCCGCTCCACCGCAAGACCTTCAATATGGCCATCCAAACCAAAATTGATTTTGAAACCATTTGATTATGAGAAAGTTAATCCATATTATCATCCTTGCTTTGCTTTCTGTTGCGACCGCTCGTGCGCAGGTGGCAAGTGATTATTGGGATGATGTGGATTTCAGCGACACGACTTTGATTTCTTCCAATGTGTTGAAAAACAAGGTGATAAACTATCTTTTTGAAACGGCCTGCATGGATGAAGCGCATTTCGACAGCCTTTCGATTTCGAGTTTGAACCTCGTTTTTGCGAAGGCCAAAGTGAATATGCGCACCTACGAATATGTGTTGGAGTTGATGTTGAATGGCTACACTAACATGGGCCGTGATGCGGTGACGGACTTTCTGCTGAATTATCCTCAACTTGCTGAAGGTGAGATAACTATGTATGATGGACTACGAATGGATTCCATCACAGAGCCTTACCAAAAAGTCCGAGTTGGAGCGCGGGCTCCTGATTTTTCGGGAATGACCATAGATGGAAAGCTATACAGCCTTTATACTTCGGCGGCAGCGCGAATCATTGTCTTTTTTTGGTCAACGGACTGCGAATACTGTCACGATTTCTTGAATAGTATCCGAAGAAAACTTGACTTGCAGTCTGATTATGAATTGGTTACATTCGCTTTGGCGGATGATGTCGAGGAGGTTAAGGCGCAAGTGAAAAACATGCGTTTGCCTGGTTATCATTTTTACGATGATAAGCGTTGGGATGGCAAAGTTTTTTTGGACTTTCACATCACCTCCACGCCGACAGTGTTTTTGTTGGATAGGGATAAGACCATCGTGTGCAAACCCTACGATTGGAAAGAGTTAAAGGAATGGATAAAGTCGAATAATTGAAACAATTGAAAATTAATTAGATATGAATAGAAAAATCTCTCTCTCTCTCTTACTGCTATTGACCATTTCGATAGGTCAGGTTTTTGCCCAAAATGCGGAAGACCGCTGGGTGGATTCGGTGTATAACAGCCTCAGCACAGAACAGCGTGTGGCGCAGTTGATTTGTGTGCGCGCCAACCAGCCCGACAAACCTTATTATCAAGAAGTTGCGAAATATATAAAACAATATAACATCGGAGGCGTGTGCTTCTTCCGCAACGACTTGACGGCTCAGGTGGAGCAGACCAACGCTTGGCAGGCTCAAGCGCAAACACCGCTCATGGTCAGCATTGACGCGGAATGGGGCCTCGCCATGCGACTTAAAAACACCATCGCCTATCCTTATCAGATGACGCTTGGCGCCATCTCCGACGACGAACTGATTTATGATATGGGCCAGCAAATCGCGGAGCAGTGCCTGCGAATGGGCATCCATGTGAATTTCGCACCTGTTGCCGATGTCAATTCCAACCCTGCCAACCCGATTATCGGGATGCGCAGCTTTGGCGAAAACCCGCAAATCGTAGGGGAAAAGGCTACGGCCTACGCACTCGGAATGCAGAGCAAAGGTTTGATAACAAGCATGAAACACTTTCCCGGACATGGCAACACGGCCACCGACTCACACTTGACCCTGCCCACCGTGACCCGTACGATGGATGAGGTTACCGACATCGAACTCGCTCCTTTCCGCCACATGATCGCCAACGGCGTGAACGGCGCGATGATAGGCCATTTGTATTTCCCTGCCATTGAGAAAGTTAAGAATACGTCATCCTCCCTTTCCTACGGCGTGGTGACCGAACTGCTCAAAGAGGAAATGGGCTTCGACGGCCTGATTTTCACCGATGGCCTCGATATGAAGGGCGTTTCGGAAAAAGTGCGCCAAGACAGCGTCCCGTATGTGGCGTTCATGGCCGGCAATGATGTGCTCATCCTGCCCACCAACGTGCCTTTCGCCATCAAGACCATCAAGGCAGCGGCGGAGCGCGATTCCAAGGCGGCTGCCCGTTTGGAGGAGAGCTGCAAGAAAATTCTGCGCTATAAGTATCGGGTTGGCCTGAATGAATATAAGCCCGCTTCTACCGCCAACCTGATGGGCGACCTGAAAAAGAAGCAGTACACCGAATTGCGTAGTCAGTTGTATGAAGAAGCAGTAACCATGTTGCGCAATGAAAACCAGGTGATTCCATTGGCCAACAACAAGAAAATAGCCGTGGTAACCATTGGCAATACCAAAAACGACGTGGACGACGGATTGGTCGCCCGTGGCTTCAGTACGACATCCTTCGTCGTTACAAAGGAAGGAATTGCCTCGAAATCAGCAGATTGGCTGAAACGATTGGAAAACTTCGACTTGGTGATTGTCAGTATTGAGAAAACGACCATGTTTGCCAACAAGAACTACGGCATCACGGACGAAACCGTGAAGTTCTTTAACCGTCTTGTGGCACAAAACGACGTGATTCTCAACCTGTTCGCCTGTCCGTATGCGCTTGATATGTTCCGTATCAACAACAGCGTGAAAGGCTTGGTGGTGGCCTATCAAGACGAGGTGCCAGCCGTCGAAGCGGTAGTGCGCCTGCTTTCGGGCGAACTCGAAGCCAAGGGCACGCTGCCTGTTTCCACGAACAAGTTCAGTTGTGGCGAAGGCATCGTTCCGGCAGGTGCCGAGAAGAAGCACCATGTTCTTCCCTCGAAGGAGGAACCAAAACACCTTTTCCCGCCCCTTGAAGAGAAGCAGTCCAACAACATGCCCGTGGGCGAAATGCCAGCCAAATATTGCCTCAAACTTGATTCGGTGGCGAATGCAGGCATCCGATCGGGCGCTTATCCAGGTTGCCAAATCATGGCGTTGAAAGACGGCAAAGTGGTGTACGACAAGTGCTTCGGTACATTCACCTATGGCGGCGGCCATCAAGTACAGCCCGACGACTTGTATGACATCGCCTCATGCACCAAAATCTTCGCTTCCACGTTGGCAATCATGAAGTTGTATGACGACGGAAAAATCGACTTGAACAAGACTTTGGCCGATTTTTTCCCTTATCTGAAAGGCAAGGCGCACGGCAACCTGAAGCTCATCGACATTATGACGCATCAGGCCGGACTGAAGGCATGGGTGCCGTTTTATAAGGTTACGGTCGATGAAAACGGGCCGATGTCGGAGTTCTACGCTGACGAGATTGACGAGCAGCACAGCGTGCGCGTGGCTGAAAACCTCTACCTTATTAATGACTACGAAGACCGTATCTTCGACTCGGTGTCGAAAACACCTTTGGGCAAAAAAAAATACCTTTACAGCGATATGGGGTTCTATTATATGCCTAAAATCGTGAAACAACTTACAAATCAGACCCTTGAAGAGTTTTTGGAGCAGGAATTTTACTTTCCGATGAACCTCAATCACATCTGTTACAAGCCACTGGATCATTTCACCCGCGAGCA
This sequence comes from uncultured Bacteroidia bacterium, assembly GCA_902791165.1. GTDB lineage: Bacteria > Bacteroidota > Bacteroidia > Bacteroidales > F082 > Limimorpha. Next base: position 4,047 of record CADAVB010000063.1, on the reverse strand, counting down.
GATTGCCCCGACGGAGAACGACACCATTTTTCGCCGTCAGCTGGTGTGGGGCGATGTGCACGACCAAGCGGCGGCCATGATGGGCGGCGTGGCTGGTCATGCGGGCCTGTTTGCCAACGCCCACGATGTGGCGGCTCTCATGCAGATGCTGTTGGACGAGGGCGTTTTTGAGGGACATCGTTACCTCAAACCAGAAACGGTGCGCTATTTCACCAAAGCGCCTTTCGCGGCGAGCAACGACAACCGTCGCGGCATCGGATTCGACAAGCTGCCAATAGGGAAGAAAGGCTCGTGCACGGCCTCCAAGTCTGGCTCGATGCAGGGTTACGGACACACGGGATTCACGGGCACTTTCGCCTGGGCCGACCCCGCCAACAAAACGGTGATTGTCTTTCTTTCCAACCGCGTCTATCCCGACACCGAACCGAACAAATTGGCCAGAACTGGGGTTCGCACCGCGCTCCACGACATTCTTTATGAGGCTTATCCGGTGCAGTGAATTAATAGAAAGATGATTTATTGAAACGAAAATTTTTCTACATCTACTTTGGGCTTTCAAAAAAATGCCTATCTTTGTCCGCAATTAACATGATAATACAAAATAATTTGAGTAGATAGCAATCAATTAAGACATAATAGCATATAATACAGCGTTTTCGCTTTTCTATAGTCGGTTCGAAACCTAGACAATTTCAAACGGCTGCAAGAGGAAGGGGAAGCACTCACGGTGTAGCCGTGGGCTTTCTTGTTTGCAGCCAAGGTAGTCTAGGACCTCGAACCATAACAAAAAAGTTCGCGGTTCTTTTTTTTATTCAATTTGAAACGATAAAGACAACAACAATAATTCAAACAACAAATACAAATAATCATGAACGACGAAACGATTTTCGACCAAAACGAGGTCAAGGAAGAAAAGCAGGGCAATGCGCCCTTGAGCAACGACGAGACTGTTCTCGACGAACAGCAGAACCCCAAGCCGGAAGAAGCCGCCGGCGACAAGAAAAAGAGGGACTACAAAACCGCTGGCATCGCTGGAGCGGCGGGTGTGGCAGGAGCCACCCTTGGCGTGCTGTTTCCTTTCAACAACGTGCTTCCCGAGGAACCCAACGGCGGAAACGGAATCGCCGACGACGTGGTGACGAATCCCACGCCATCGGCATCGGGGCAACTGACGGGTCACGACATGGAACTGGCCACTGGCGTGAACGACTCGATGAGCTTCAGCCAAGCCTTTGCCGCCGCAAGACAGGAAGTTGGTCCCGGCGGACTGTTCGTTTGGCACGGCAACACCTACGGAACCTACTACGCCAACGAGTGGAACGCCATGACACCGGAAGACAGGGAACAATACTGGACCGATGTGCATCACACCATGTCGAATGTTGAGATTGATCCTCAAACGAATCAAAATCAACATGTTGAAAACAATGTAAACCCAGACGAGGTGAACAACCAAGCCGAGGCAAACAATCAACAGAACGAGGCAAACAACCAACAGGATGAACCAACCGACCAACAAAACGAGGTGAACAATCATGCTGAAGAACCCGAAACCCTTGTAATCAACGAGGAGAACATTCTGGCGGAAGTAGACCTTGACGAAAACGGCAACATCGACATGGTTGTCGTTCATGCCAACGGCAACGAATCTCCCGACCTCATCGTGGACACCACGGGCGACGGAACTCTCGACACATTGTATATCGACCCCACTGACGTGAACCTTGACGACAACGGCCAAATAGTGGTTGAAGGCGGCGAAGCTCACCAAATCGCCGGGGTTGAGGTGATTGCGACAGAACTGCCAACGCCTGACGCTGACGTGATCGTGCTCGATGAAAACGACGTGTATGATGCACTCGATTTGGACGAAAACGGACAAATTGACACCCTTGTGGCAAACGTGAACGCCAACGAAATCCCTGACCTGATCATTGACACCACCGGCGACGGCAACATGGACACCCTCGTGCTTGATGCCTTCGATGAAAGCGGTGAACTTGTGCTGGACGAGAACAAAGTTTCTGACATCGGCGGCGTGGTTGTTAATCCCGAACAAGAGATTGACATTCAAGAGAATGAAATGATTGCCGATAACCAGGACATTGACGACTTAGCCTCGCTCACGCACGACTCCGACATCACCATCGACAACGACATGGACATGAGCGATTTCGCCTAACCATTAAACTGAAAGTGTATGGGCAAGACTATTAATATTTCCATCTCCTGTCCGCAGTGCACCACTAGACTCGCCCTTCCCGTCGTGGAGAGCGACTTGGGCAGGCAGAAACAAGGCGGATGCCCGAAGTGTGGCAAGAAATTCAACATCCCGATTCCGGTCGGGCTGGCTTCCAAGTTCGAGAGCGACCCGACCCTCGGCGGCAACGAGGCCGAATGCTCGCTGCTGATAGGCACCGTGCCGAATGTGCACACTGCCTACCAGAGCTTTGAGCTGACTTCCGAGTACTATACCATTGGGCGTAAAAACAACAGTGGTCCCCAATACCGCCCCGATGTGGAGGTCGTGACAGGCGACCTGAAGATGAGCCGCAAGCACGCCGCCATCCGCAAGAAAGGCAAGACGGGTTTTACGTTATCTCAACTTCCTACAGCGAAAAATGGTGTGTTCCACAACGGCATCCGTTTGGATGCCGACGAGGAAGTGTATCTCGCCGACGGCGACACGTTCCGCCTTGGCGAGACCACCTTCCGCGTGAGCATCGCTGAACAGTCGATGAGTTCGGATGACTTGACAAGATAACCCCCAAGCCTATGCAAGGAAAAACGATTAGCGGTTACACCCTACAAAGCCTTCTCGGAGTGGGCGGCATGGCCGAGGTGTGGTATGCCGAAAACAAGATAGGGAAGAAGGCGGCAGTGAAGATGCTGCTGCCCAAACTTTGCCAAGACGAGAATGTGGTCTCGCGTTTCCTCACCGAAGCCAAAGTGATGGTGGAACTCAACCACCCGAACATCCGCCAAGTGTACGACTATGGTGACATCGACGGCCGCCCCGCCATCGTGATGGAATATCTCGATGGTACTGATTTGAAAGCGAGGCTGAAACGCGGCCAACGCTTCACCGACGAGGAACTGAAACGCTGGTGGAACCAATTGGTTTCAGCCTTAAATTATACCCACCAACAGGGTGTGGTTCACCGCGACATCAAGCCGGGAAACACCTTCGTTGATAAGATGGGAAACATTAAATTGTTGGACTTCGGCATCGCCAAGGTGCGCGACAGCATCAGCAAGACGCAGACGGGGCAGAAACTCGGCACGCTGATGTATATGAGCCCCGAACAGGTGAAGGATAGCAAGCACATCGACTACCGCACCGATGTTTATTCCCTCGCCGTGACTTTTGTTCACCTAATTACGGGCAAGAAGCCATACGATAGCGACACGAGCAGCGACTTCGAGATTAGCGAGCAGATTGTTTACAAGCCGTTAGATATGAGTGGGTTGCCGGTAATGTGGCGGAATTTCTTGACACCCTATTTGGAGAAGAAGCCTGAAGATCGTCCCGCGTTGAGGCCCTTTGAGGCGGTAGTGTCTGATGACGGAACTGATGCCGAGGGTACCATTGTGGGTGACGTTCCGGAAAAGCCAGAACCTCCAAAGCGGAAGCCAAAGAAGCCCGAGTCCAAACCAGCAACAAAGCCGAAAACAAAGCCGAAACCCAAGCCAGAGAGCAATAATCCCAAACCCAAGAAAGGCCTCTGGATAGGCTTAGGCATAGCCGCCGCCGTATTCCTGTTGGTGTTGCTGTTGAAACCCAAGCCGGAACCCATTCCCACCGACCCCGACACGCAAGCCTTTGAAGCCTGCCAAACGGTGGCCGACTACCGCGCCTACATGAGCGACTACGGCCGCAACGCCCTGCACTACGACGAGGCCAAGGCCCACGTTGAGCAACACATGGCCGACAGCGCGGCCAAGGCGCAACAACAGTTGGCACAACAACAAGCCCAGCAGCAGGCCGAGGCCGACGCCAAGGCGCAAGCCGAGGCGGAGAAGAAAGAGGAGGCAGCCTACAAGAAA
>CADAVB010000062.1 GCA_902791165.1 uncultured Bacteroidia bacterium | reverse complement strand
CCCACCTGTCCCGACCAGCGGCCCCAGTCGTTGCCAAGGCTGGTGTAAAGCGCAGCCACCTGCTCGTTGTACTCGTAATCATAGCAGTAGTTGTCCAAAGGGAGATAAACCGAATCTTCCAATTGAAGCACTTTCGAGTCGCTTTCAATGTGGCGATTGGTGTATTTTCCACCGATTTCCCATTGTGCCTTTTGGGCGAAGGGATGAACGTAATCGAGGCTGGCTTGAAGGTTGCGCATGCTTTGGTCGTTGGTCGTCTTTTGGTAGAGCGCGTCCAAAACCTGCTGCATATCTGGGCTGGGATACACTTTCTCGCTGATGTCGGAATACGCGTCTTCGGCATTGGTGAAATAGCGTAAATTGGTCTTCAAACTGCGCCCCTCGCGCTCAAATTTCTTGTCGTAGTCGAGCGTGATTTCATACATGGGCGTGATTTCCTCATAATCCTCGGCTCGGACATCGAATGACGAGGTGCCGAGCTGCGGATACTCATCGTAATATTCCACTACAGGATGGGTTTCGAGGCGGCCCCTTCGCATGACCAAGGCCGCACTAATGATGTCATTGTCAGTGATATAATAATCAGCTCCAACTCGCACATTGTGTCCCCTGCGCTTCATGCGACGCACCGTGGTCTGGTCGGTGATTTGTTGGAAAATCGTGTCGCCGTCAAAAAGGTCGAAACGCTTGGTTTGGTTCACGCCGCCACCGATGTTGGAGCGGTTGTTGAAGCCATAGCTCGCAAAAAAGTTCCAGCGTTTTAGGCGGTAGTTGGCCGAAAGGCTCCCGCCATACATCCAGGGATAGCCGCCACGGAGGTTCACTGCTCCATTAAAGCCGCGCCGCTTGTCTTTCTTCAAAATGATGTTGATGATGCCCGCCGAGCCTTCTGCGTCGTAACGTACTGAAGGATTGGTGATTACTTCGATGCGTTCAATCATATCGCCCTGCAAAGTGCGCAAAGCGTCTTGGGTGCTCATTCCCGAAAGCCCCGACTCCTTGCCGTCGATGAGGATGCGCACACCATCGTCGCCACGCAGGCTGACATTGCCCTCCACATCCACCGAAACGGCAGGAATGTTCTCCAAAACTTCTATGGCGTTGCCGGCAGTGTTGCTCACGTCCTTCCCCACGTTGAAAACACGTTTGTCGAGTGTCATCTCGTAGGTGCTTTTTTCGGCCACCACATCCACCTCGTTGAGCAGCTGATGGTCGGGCGAAAGGCTTATTTTCCCTATATCGACTGTGGATTTTGTTCCATCAAGAGTGATGCTCTTGTATGCAGTAATGAATCCCATGTATTGGAAATCAAGAATATAACGGCCTTTCTTCAGCTCCAAAGTAAAAATGCCTGAAGGTTCGGTGATGCAGCCTGCAACAAAGGTGGAATCAGGCAAGGCACTGGCTCTCACGGTGGCATATTCCATCGGTTTGCCCGTGGCTTTGTCATAAACGCGGCCAGTAACTGTGATGTTGGCCAATGAAACTTGAACGCTGCATATTAGCGTCATCAAAAATAACACCAGTCTTTTCATAGGGTGAAAATCAAAAAAGTGTGCAAAGATAGCGTATTTTCAGTGATTTGATAGAATTTTTATGCCAAAATTGCATAACCAATCCAATTATTTCCTATTTTAGCCGATTCTTTTGAAGAAATACAAAAATAGAAAATATGAGCACCAACTTCGACCCACGCGCCAACTACGAGCTGACCAAGCAACAGGCCGGCTACGTCGAGCGCAAGAAAGCCACACAAGAAGACTATGACCGCATAGGCTTCATGTCGGGACTGGAAGTGCACCAACAGATCAAAACGAAAGAGAAACTGTTCTGCCACTGTCCCGCCGGACAATTCAACAAGTTTGACGACTACGATGCCGAACTCATCCGCCACATGCGCCCAACTCTTTCAGAATTAGGCGAATATGACGGCACGGCCTTGATGGAGTTCAAGACGAAAAAGGAAATCGTCTATCGCATCAAGAACGGCACTGCCTGCACCTACGACGTGGACGACACCCCGCCGTTCCCCATCAACCGCGAGGCACTGCACAATGCCATCATCATCGCCCTGCGTTCCAACTTGAACATCGTGGGCGAAGTACACATCACCCGCAAACAATACCTCGACGGCTCCATCCCGACGGGCTTCCAGCGCACCGCCATCATCGGCGTGGAAGGCCTGCTGAAACTGCCGAAAAAGGACATCCGCCTGATTCAGTTGAGCATCGAGGAGGACGCCTGCCGCGAAATCAGCGACATCGGTCACCGCCGTATTTATCAGACCGACCGCCTCGGTGTGCCGTTGATCGAGACCGTCACCTATCCCGACTGCAAAAATCCTGACGAACTGAAGGAAACTTGCGAATACATCCGTTTCCTTGGCCGCAGCACAGGACTTGTCCGCACGGGCATGGGTGCAGGCCGCCAAGACGTGAACGTGAGCTGCACGGGTGGTACCCGCGTGGAATTGAAGGGTGTGCAACACGCCAAATGGATTCCCGAACTCTCTCATAATGAGTGCTTCCGCCAATGGTCGTTGGTTCAGTTGCAAGAAAGGCTGAATCGCGAAGTGGGCAAGGAAGGCTGGAAGGTGGAAGTGGCCGACGTGTCGTTCCCGACCGACTATCTGCCCATCTTGGACAACAAGGCCAAAGGCGGCGCTCTGAAACTCGTCAAGTTGCCGAAGTTCCGTGGCGTTTTGTCGCATTTCACCCAACCCGGCAAGATGTTTGCCGACGAAATCGCCGACCGCCTGAAGGTCATCGCCTGCCTCGAGCGTCCCAACATGCTCCACGACGAGATGTTTGAACCCGTTTTGAGCCATTCGCAGTGGCACAAATTAGCCAAGCGCATCCATGCCACCGACGAAGACGCCCTCATCCTCGTTTGGGGACCGCAAAACGACATGCCCACCGCCATCGAGACCATCGAAGAGCGTTGCCTCATGGCCTTCGACGGCGTACCGAAGGAGACCCGTAAGGCCATCTGCAACGGCATCACCATCTTTGAGCGCGTGTTGCCCGGCGCCGACCGTATGTATCCCGACACCGATTCGGCTCCCATTCCGCTCGACCCGGCCTTCATCAAGGCTTTGCGCGCCGAACTGCCCACCGAAATCATCGACCGTTACTACAAACTCAAGGAGTGGAACGTGCCGGAAGACTGCTTCCGTTACATCTTCGCAAAGAACTGGTTCCCCGTGATGGCCGAAGTCGTCGAAAAACTCGGCGTGGAGGGTCGCACGGTGGGACGTTTTGTCGGAATGAGGCTCAAGAATTTGTTGGGCAAGAACGCCGCCTCGAAGTTCAACGACAACACCTTATATAATATGTTCGCATTCCTGAAAGAGCAAGGTTTGGACTATCGTTTGGCCTGGAACATGGCTCCCGCTTTGGTGGACGACGCTTCGCTGCCGATGGAGCAGGTTTTGGAAAAGATCGGTTTTAAGCGTTTTGCGAAAGACGACCTGCTCACCAAGCTCGACAACCTCTGCGCCGGCTTTGCGCCGAAGAAGAAGTCTTGCACCGACCTCGACCGCATGAACTGGATCATGGGGCAGATGAAGGAAGCAATGGGCAACATTGAAATGAAAGAATTGGCTAACAACATCAAATAACGAAGAACATGGCTGAAGATTTTTTCCAAGGATATTGGGGCGCCGCTCTTGAGGTGCTCAAAAAATACAACTGTCGCGTGTGGAGTCAGGCCGAGTGCCAAACCACCGGCGGACTTTTCAAAGGCACGATCCTGCCTCGCGCCGCCTTCCAAGACGACCAACACATTGTGATGAAGGTCAACACAGGCTACAACATCGGTGTCGATATCAGCACCATCACCAGCATGGTCGAGACCGACTACAAGAAAGCCAACTACCACATTCCTGAGAAGGAATTCCCTTATACTGAAGGCCTTCCGCATGTGAAACTGCTCGGAACAGGTGGCACCATCGCCTCACGTTTGGACTACCGCACAGGTGCAGTGATTCCGGCTTTCTCGCCCGGTGAGTTGTATGGTGCCGTGCCGGAATTAGCCGACATCTGCAACTTAGACACCGAGAAGGTGTTTGCCGTGTTCTCCGAGAACATGTCGCCAACAGAATATGTCGCCTTGGCCAAGAAGATTGGCGAGGAAATCCAGAACGGCATTGACGGCATCGTCATCGGCCATGGCACCGACACTTTGTCCCACACTGCCGCCGCTTTGACCTTCATGTGCCAGAACCTGCCTGTGCCGATTGTCTTAGTCGGCTCGCAGCGTTCTTCCGACCGTCCTTCTTCGGATGCCGCCTTGAACCTGATGCATGCCATGACTGCTGCCGGTCACGGCGACATTGCTGAGGTGATGGTCTGTATGTTTGGCCCCACTTCCGATGAATATGGCTTCTTGCACCGTGGTACGCGCGTCCGCAAGATGCACTCCTCATACCGCAGTACCTTCCGCACCATCGGCGACACGCCAGTTGCCACCATCGACAGAAAGAATGGCGTTGTGCCTATCAAGGAAGTCTATAATCACCGCCGCAATGACCGCGACGTGAAGATCATCCCGACCTTCGACGACCGCGTGGCCATCCTCTACTACTATCCCGGCATGAAGCCCGATGTGCTTGACGCTCTGGTAGATAACGGCTACAAGGGCATCGTTTGGGACGGCACGGGCTTGGGTCACGTCAACCGTGGCATGTTCGACGCCATTCAACGCGCCACCGACAAGGGCGTACACCAATACATGACCGTGCAGACCATCTGGGGCTACGCCCACATGTTCGTCTATGACACTGGTCGCGACTTGATGAACCGTGGCATCATCCCCGCACAGAACATGCTCGCGGAGACTGCCTACATCAAGCTCGGCTGGGCTTTAGGCCAGACGCACGACAGGGAAGAGGTGAAGAACATCATGCTCACGCCCGTGAACAGCGAAATCACCCCGAGAGAGCCTTATAATGGGTATCTTGTTTATCAAGGCGGTGTGCCTGAGGTGGAGGAGTTTGTTCGGAAGGTGCATAAGTAATTCGGAATGTTGAATTCGGAATGCGAAATGGCGCAAAGCGATGAAAGGCTTTGTGCCATTTTGTTTTACGTATTAAAATAATCCGTACCTTTGCACCCGCAAAACCCAAGCCTAATATGCTCTTCAATTCCATCCAATTTGCGATATTCCTGCCGATAGTGTTTCTGCTCTATTGGTTCGTCTTCGACCGCTTCATCAGCAAGTCGAAGTGGCAGTTGCGGTTGCAGAACGCTTTCGTTGTTGTGGCGAGTTATGTGTTTTACGGCTGGTGGGATTGGAGGTCGTGTTTTTTTTTGAGAGTGTCATATAGTTGAAAAAATGTTGTATTTTTGCACCGTCAAATCAAATAACTATGGATATTAACCAATTTGTTCAAGATTTTGCCGATTGCTTTGACGATACGGATGCAAGCGAGTTCACTCCCGAGTTGAACTTCAAGCAATTGGAAGAATGGAGTTCTTTGTCCGGTTTGGGCATAATCGCCATGTGTAAGAAAAAGTGTGGCATCAAGATAACCGGTGCCGAAATCATGGAAGCGGACACTATCAAGGATGTGTATGACCTCGTCATGAGCAAAGCGAACTGACAATGGCTTCTTTCATCAAGGCGATTTCCTATCATCTACCCGAAGCCGTCGTTTCAAACGAAGACTTGGTCGGAGAGTTCCCAGAATGGTCGGTGGACAAGATAGCCAAGAAAGTTGGCGTGAACCAGCGTCATGTTGTGTCCAAGGACCAATGTGCCTCAGATATTGCGGAACAGGCCGCGAGGAAGTTGTTCGCTGAATCAGGCATTGACAAGAGTTGCGTGGACTTTGTTTTGCTGTGTACGCAAAGCCCTGATTACTTTTTGCCGACCACAGCTTGCCTTCTTCAAGAGAGATTGGGGTTGAGCACCCATTGCGGAGCCTTGGACTTCAATTTGGGATGTTCGGGCTTTGTCTATGGGCTGGCTCTGTCCAAAGGATTGATTGATAGTGGTATAGCAAAGAATGTTCTGCTCATTACTGCCGAAACCTATTCAAAGCACTTTCATCATCTGGACAAGGGAAACAGAACGATTTTTGGTGATGCGGCCACTGCGACTTTGGTGTCAACTGAAGGTTTTGCAGAGATAAAGGAATTTGACTTAGGCACGGACGGCACAGGGGCAAACAACTTGATAGTCAAGTCGGGTGCCATGCGCCATCGTGAAAAGTTTGAGGACATCTCTTTCGACAAATCTGGTAATCCCCTTTCATCAGACCATCTGTATATGAACGGTTCCGAGATTTTCAATTTCACGCTTGAAACAGTTCCCGAATTGGTGGGCAATGTAATCGAGAAAAACGGCCTGAATAATGATTCTGTTGATTTGTATGTGTTCCATCAGGCAAACAAATACATGCTTGACTGCTTGTTTGACTTGATGGAAATTGAGGAGGAGAAGGCGTTTGTCTATATGTCCGAAGTGGGGAATACGGTTTCATCAACCATTCCCATCGCATTATGCGAAGCAAAAAAGGAACATAAACTTGTTGGTAATGTTCTCATTGCAGGATTCGGTGTCGGTTATTCATGGGGAGGTTGCATATTAAATTGTAAGTAAAATGCTTTTCAACTCAATTCAATTTGCCTTGTTCTTGCCGATAGTCTTTTTGCTCTATTGGTTCGTCTTCGACCGCTTCATCAGCAAGTCGAAGTATCAATTAAGGTTGCAGAACGCTTTCGTTGTTGTGGCGAGTTATGTGTTCTACGGCTGGTGGGACTGGCGTTTTCTGTTGCTTATTGCTTTCACATCATTCTGCTCATGGGGCAGTGGATTGCTTATCGGAAAGGCTGAATCGAAGAAAAAGGCCAAAACATGGATGTGGCTGAACATTATCCTGAATTTGGGTATTTTGGCTACGTTCAAGTATTATGACTTTTTCGTCACCGAATTTGCGCAACTGTTCCACATTTCCACGGATGGTTTGTTGTTGAAGGTTATACTTCCAGTAGGTATCTCGTTCTACACTTTCCAAGCTTTGAGTTATTCCATTGACGTTTATCGCGGCAAGATAGAGCCGACAAGGGACATTGTTGCCTTTTTTGCTTTCATCTCGTTCTTTCCGCAGTTGGTGGCGGGTCCCATTGAGCGGGCAACCAATCTGTTGCCGCAGTTCCTGAAAAAGCGCGAATTCGATTACGACACCGCTGTTGACGGTATGCGCCAAATATTGTGGGGCTTGTTCAAGAAGATTGTGGTGGCGGATAACTGCGCTGTATATGTGGACCAAGTGTTCTCAACCTACACGGAGCAAAGCGGAAGTACCCTGCTACTTGCAGCAGTATTTTTTGCGTTTCAATTGTATTGTGACTTTTCGGGATATTCGGAGATTGCCATTGGAACGGCCAAATTGTTTGGCATAAGATTGATGCGGAACTTCAACAATCCCTATTTTGCAACTTCGTTTGCCGATTACTGGAAACGCAACCATATCTCCTTGACTACATGGTTTATGGATTATGTGTATTATCCATTGATAGGCAGCAGCGACAAGCTGTGGTATTGGAATCTTTGTATGATAGTCACTTTCCTGCTCAGCGGTATGTGGCACGGAGCGGGATGGACGTTTTTGCTGTGGGGATTGTATCAGGGAATATTCATAGTGATTTCGATGAATCTGTCCAAATCGAGGAAACGTTTTGAGAAGAAGCATCATTTGAAGGATAGCTGGGTCTGGGAAGTGTTCACGATGGTTGTTACATTTATGATTGTTTGTATTGGCTTGATTTTGTTTAGGGCGGAGAGTATTGGGATGGCTTGGGGATATGTTTGTGGAATTTTTAATTCAGATTTCTTTGCTGTCCCCAGTGTTGCTCGAAGGCTGTTGGCTTTTGTGGTATTATTGATATTGATAGAATGGTTGCATAGAGAAAAAAATCATGGAATGGAGATTGCAGACAAAACCTTATTGATTCGATGGGGGTATTATTTGTTTATTGTGCTGATGATATTTGTTTTCGGTGCTTTTAATGAATCGTTTATTTATTTTCAGTTCTGATGAAAAAGTTTTTGATTAAATCGATTATTGTTTTTGTCATCATACTAATGGGAATGTATTCATTAGATATAGTGATAACTAATAATTTACATCAATCTAAAGCAACTATGATTAGGGGAATGAACGAGGCGTTTTTTGATAGCACAAATTATGATGTAGTTGTTGTTGGAAGTAGCCGAGGTTTAGTCCAATACGATACCCGTGTATTAGATAGTATATTGCATGTTAATAGTTATAATGCAAGTGTTGATGGACGTGGTATCATTTCACAAATTATAAAATACCGTGTTTTTGAGAAAAGGCATGGAAAGCCAAAAATGATTATTCAAAACATAGACTGTTTTTTGTTAGGAGTGGATAATGGATATGAAAGAGAGCAATATCTTCCGTATTTTTTTGATAAGGAACTATTTGAAATGATTAAAGAGAGAGAAAACTTTAGTGAGGCAGAGAGAGTGGTTCCATTAATTCGGTATTCAGGATACGAGCAAATGATAAGGGAAGGATTGGGGATTCCGAATAAAATGCGGAAATCGGAAATGTATAAAGGATATAGGCCTGGCTTTGGGCATTGGAATGGAAAGGAATTGGCAAATGTTGGAAAAGTCGGTTTTACCAATAATCCGAACGCTAATTCCTTGTTTAATGAATACTTGAAAGAATGTCGAAACAAGGGTATTATCATTGTGTTTGTTTATGCTCCTCTGTATTCTGGAGCCCAACAAAAGATTACTGAAGAAGGTTTGCAAGAAATGTATATGACATACAATTCGTTTTCTGAATTATATGATATTCCCATTTTATCATGGTGGGATTCGCCTATCTGTTGTGATACGGCTAATTTTTATAATGCGACACATTTGAATGCAAGAGCCGCAGAAAGATTTTCGATAGAACTTGCTCAAGCAATAGATTCTCTTGGCATTATCCAACGTTGAGGGAAACCTTGTGCCCCAAGAAGAGGTCTTTATAAATCAAAACTTCACTGCTTTTTGTATTTCGTCGATTGTGATGAAATATGGATTATGTTTCCCAAAAGTTACAACTTTTAAGGAATGTGTTCCAAAAAAGTTATACCCGAACACGGATTTTTTCGTGATAAAACAGGATAATATTGAAGATTCTGTTTTGTGAAGGAAATTCCTTTGCATACCCCAAAAATTTGTCATACCTTTGCACCGATTTTATAAACACGTGTTTTTTAACAATTAATTATTCGAATAATTATGCAACCATCTCACATTGAGCACATTGGAATCGCCGTCACAAGCTTGGACGAGTCCATTCCTTTCTTTGAAAAGCTGCTTGGCACCAAGTGCTATGCCATCGAAGAAGTCGCCGACCAGAAAGTGAAGACCGCTTTCTTGCGCTGCGGCCAGACCAAAATCGAACTTTTGGAGCCTACCAGTCCCGAAAGCACCATCGCCGCCTTCATCGAGAAGAACAACGGCAAGGGCGGTATGCACCACATCGCTTTCGCCGTCGAGAACCTTGAAGGCCACCTCGAAGAGGCCAAGGAAGCTGGCATCCGCCTCATCGACCAAGCCCCGCGTGGCGGTGCCGAAGGTCTGAGCATCGCCTTCCTGCACCCGAAATCAACCTGCGGCGTGCTGACCGAATTGTGTGAAGACAAGAACAAATAATGATTTGGCTGTTAGCTTTTGGCCATTAGCTATTGGCCAGCTTTGCCCGTTGGCTAATGGCTAACAGCTAATAGCTAACAGCCGAAAACACCCCGCATCAAACAACAAATAATACCATCAATATGCTTATAGAACAAAAAATCCAAGAATTGTTGGAGAAGCGCAACGAGGCTCGTCTTGGTGGCGGCCAAAAGCGCATCGACTCCCAACATGCGAAGGGCAAGATGACGGCCCGCGAGCGCATCGCCATCCTGCTCGACGAAGGCAGCTTCGAAGAGACTGACATGTTCGTGACCCATCGCACCGTCGATTTCGGTCTCGACAAGCAACAGTTCCTTGGCGACGGCGTCGTCACCGGTCACGGCACCATCGACGGCCGCGTCGTTTACGTTTACGCTCAGGACTTCACCGTGTTTGGCGGTGCCTTGAGTGAGACCATGTCGTTGAAAATCTGCAAGGTGATGGACCAAGCCATGAAGGTTGGCGCTCCCGTCATCGGCATCTGCGACTCGGGCGGTGCCCGTATCCAAGAGGGTTCACGCTCCCTTGCTGGTTACGCTGAAATCTTCCAGCGCAACATCAATGCTTCGGGTGTCATCCCCCAAATTTCGGCCATCTTCGGCCCTTGCGCCGGCGGTGCCGTGTATTCTCCCGCCCTTACCGACTTCATCATCATGACCAATGCAGGCAGCTACATGTTCCTCACGGGCCCGAAAGTCGTGAAGACCGTTATCGGTGAAGACGTTTCGACCGACGACCTTGGCGGTGCTCGCATCCACAGCCAGAAGTCGGGTGTGGCCCACTTCGCTGCCGAAAGCGAGGAAGAAGGACTCCAAATCATCCGCAGGCTGATGTCGTTCATCCCGCAGAACAACATGGAGAACGCTCCGCTGGTGGAATGCAACGACCCC
>CADAVB010000061.1 GCA_902791165.1 uncultured Bacteroidia bacterium | reverse complement strand
TCGTCTGACATTCAGCACGATATGCTGGTTTCCATGTTGGCCGAAATAGGCTTCGATTCCTTCATGGATGAGGATAGAGGCTTAAAAGCCTACTGTTCAGCGGATTGTCGCGATGATTTCGCCGTGGAAGACCTTTTGCTTGAACCATCTTTCTCGGGTATTCAACTACTGAAAGTGGAGGTGATGCCCGACAAGGACTGGAATGAACTTTGGGAAGCGTCGTATCATCCTGTGGTTGTAAACGATAGGTGTCGTGTTCGGGCACCGTTTCATGAGCCAGATTCGCGCTTTGAGTTCGACCTTGTCATTGAGCCGAAAATGTCTTTCGGGACGGCCAACCATGAAACCACCGCGCAAATCATCCAATTGATGCTGGAAACAGATTTTCAAGGAAAAGAAGTCCTTGACATGGGCAGCGGTACGGCGGTTTTGGCCATTCTCGCCAAGAAGCTCGGAGCAGCCCGCACGGTGGCCATCGACAACGACGAGTGGGCCTATCGCAACGCTTTCACCAACACCGAGATGAACGGCATTTCCGACATCGAAATCGTGCTTGGTGATGCCACTGCCATTCAAGGCAGTTTTGATGTGGTTTTGGCCAATATCAACCGAAACATTTTGCTTCGCGACATGCCCTGCTACGAGGCCGCGATGCGACCCGAAGCCCACATCTTTTTCAGCGGTTTCTACACCGAGGATTTAGATAGCATTAAGGCAGAGGCCGAACGACTTGGCTTGCACTATTGCCGCCATTTGAGCCGTAACAATTGGGTGGCGGCTGAGTTTTGTAAATAATTGAAAAACAAACAACTTGAATCGATGAAAAAGCACTTCCTTATCCTGTTTTTCGTTTTCGCCGTGGGTTCGGCCTGGGCGCAAAAGGCCTTTTTCCCAACGGAAAAAACGGCCTTTTTTGAGCAACTGTCGGTCTATCTCGGCTCCTCGACCGTCAAGCAGGAACGCGATGAAGCCGCTGCGATAATGAAAGGCTTTGAAGGCGTTTGGAATAGCTACTATTCTGACAGTGAACAGAATACAATAATGCAGCTTTGCGAACTGTTGCATACCAAAAGCAGCGGCAAGCCTTACCTCAACATCTTCAATTTCGTTGAGGTGCTGCAACGGATTCCCACAGCAGGACTGACACATAAGGAAGTGTCCAATTGGCTGAACTACACTGACTTGAAAGCCAAAACTTCACTCAATGGCATCGACAAGTACATGGCTTCGTGCCGTAAGCTTTTTGTCGAGAATGTGCTCTCGGCCAAAGGCAATTCCCAATGGATGCTGCGTGACGCATCGATTGGCTTCCCGTCCGAGCAAGCCTTTGAGCTTACCGTTGATGGCACTTTGGTGCTTGCATCGCACAAGGACGAGTCGATTATCAACCAAACCAAAGGTGTTTATTATCTTGAGGACAACCACTGGGAAGGCACTGGAGGGCGCGTGGATTGGTCGCGGTTCGGCGTTCCGACGGAGCAAGTTTTTGCCCTCTTGCCCGACTACTACACGATTGACTTGAGCCGTTCAGAATACGGCATTGATTCCGTGGTGTTCTACGACAAGAACTTCTTCGGCGAGGCCATGCTGGGGCGTTTCGAGGACAAGGTGATGGTGAACACGCCCAACGAGCGCACCATGTATCCACGAGCATTCTCATACCGTTCTGATTATGAGATGCCTAATATATTCAATGGTGTCGATTTCAGGGGCGGCTTTGGTGTGATGGGAAACCAAATCGAAGTGTTTGGCGGACCCCATAGCAAGGCTTCTTTCCTGTTCAAGCGTGGCGGAAGAACCGTGATGCGGGCCGAGTCGAAACGCTTTGTGATGTCGGAGGACGAAATCTTGAAAGCCGACCACGCCGCACTGCGGCTCTACCTCCTTGACACGGTTACGATGGAAACCGATTCGCTCTATCATAACAATCTGGGATTCAGGTACAACAACAAGAAACGCAACATTATGGCCTATCGTTCGGAGAAAGACTTTGGCGACGCGCCTTTCCATGACCTATATCACGGCATGGACTTGTTCATCGAGGCCATGTATTGGAATCTCGGCGAAACCTATGTCGATTTCATGCGCATGGAAGGTGTCAATCCGACGAGTCAGGGAGAGTTGGTTTCTGTCAACTATTTCAGGTTCAATGAGTTCAAGAAACTTCAAGGCCTCGATCCCGTCCATCCTATGGTGCGCTTGGAGCGTTTCTTGAGCGGCTTCGACAATGTGGAACGTCAGTTCCGTTTTGCGCTTGGCGACTTTGCATCTTTCATCAGTTTCCCGATTGAGCAGGTGCTTGCGCTGATTCTGCGGCTTCAAGCCGAGGGCTTTGTGGAATACGACATTGAGACCCAGTGGGTGACCGTGTTGCCGCGCTATTTCGATGTGCTTGATGCCTCGCGCGACAGCATCGATTTCGATGTTATCAAACTGCAAACGCTCACCAAAAACCGCCAACCTAACATCCGTATTGACTTGAACACCAACGATATGCTTGTCTTCGGCCTGACCTCGCAATTGGATGGCGTCGAAGATGCCACCATTGCCTTGAGCGACCGCAAACAGGTGGTCATCGTGCCCGACAACAACCGTATCATATTGAAGAAAGACCGCAATTTCCAGTTTTCGGGCGGCATTTTGGCTGGAATGTTCGAGTTCTACACCAAAGACTGCCTCTTTTCCTACAAAGACTTCACCATTGAGATGAACAAGGTGGACTCGTTGCGCTTTTATGCCCGCGACGGTCATCAGGTGGTGCCTATCCAAGGCACGCTGGAACGACTGCAAGGCCGACTGAAAATCGACCAAGGCGACAACAAATCGAGCCGCTTCGAAACGCCTGATTATCCCATTTTCCATAGCGATGAGCCCGCCTTCAAATTCTATAGGAAAATCAACGGCGGCGTGTTCCATCCAGGTGCGGTCGATTCGGTGATGACGGCTGAAGACCTTGAAGGTAAGTTCTATTATCGCGTCCATCCCTTCGTCATCGACAGCCTCACCGACTTCTCGATGCGCCATGTCAGGTTCGATGGCGAGTTGGTTTCGGGCGGCATCTTTCCCGACATCGAAGAGCCTTTGGTTATCATGGACGACTATTCGTTGGGCTTCGTCCATCAAATTGGCAACGGCGAAACGGATTCCTATCCCATGTATGGTGATTTGGGACGTTTCCATCAAAATGTGGTCCTTTCCGAGAATGGTTTTGTTGGCGACGGACAACTTGACTATCAGACGGCCACGTTCAATTCCGACCGTTTCGTGTTCTATCTCGACTCCGTTTCGGGCATCACCAACCAGTTCAGAATGGAGCCGATGGCCGATGGCTCGCTCTATCCTGTGGCCAACGCCGATGCGCTCAAGCTGAAATGGGACATTCACAAGCCGGAACTGACCACCCAAACCATCGGCAACCCCATCCAATTGTATGGCGACACACAATTCACGGGCATGACACGTCTCACGCCCGAAGGCTATTCCGCCGACGGCACACTGCGCTTCGGCCTCACGGAGTTCAGTTCCGAGAATTTCGCCTTCGATGCACAAACCTTCGTGGCCGACACCGCCGACTTCCGCTTGTTTGCGGCCGACAGCACCACAGTGGCCTTTGCCGCCACCAACTATCGCGCCAACGTCGATTTTGATGCGCAGAAAGTGCAATACGACTACTTGGACGGTTCCTCAAGCCTCGATTTCCCCATGAACCGTTTCATCTGTTCGCTCAAAGAGGCCGAATGGGATATGTCCACCAACATGTTGAATGTCTATAACCCCGTTGAGTCATTTGGCGATTATGCCACCGCCACCACGCATGAGGAGCTGCTGGCCATCCATAGCAATGCCTCCAAGTTTATCTCGCTTGTTCCTGAACACGACTCGCTGCAATTCTACAGCATGAGCGCGGAATACGACATGACCAACTACATCATCCATGCCCACGACGTGAAAATCATCCGTGTGGCCGATGCCGCCGTTTTCCCCTATGAGCACGATGTGGACATCAACGCCGAATCGAAGCTGGACCCTGTGCATGGTGAGCTTTTGGCCGACACGCTCAACACCTATCATCTCATTAAAGATGCCATTGTGAACATCCATAGCCGCAAACACTACGACGCGCATGGCGTTTGGGACTATGTGGATGCCCATGGCACGGCCACGCCCATCTTGATGGACACAGTCATGCCTATTGGAGGTATAACCCACGCCTTCGCCCATATCGCCGACACAACGGAGTTCAAACTGAGCACGCAATTCGGTTTCCAAGGCAGATTGACTTTGAAAGCCACTCAACGTCATGGCCTTTTCGATGGGCAATTTGCCTTGCTCGCCTTCGAGGAACCTGAAAGGATTGCCTTGCCCGAGCTTTCCGAAACAGCCATGGACTCGACCAGCATGGAAACGGAAACGCTTTTGGAAGAAAATCCAGAGCTGACAACGCCCGACATCGTGGGCCAACCTGTGCTTGACACCATACCCGCCTTGAACAATTGGTTTGTCGCCACCGCGAACATTAATCCGCAACACATCAGCATACCCATCGACATGGAGAAGGTGAGAAAAGCCAATCCAAAAATGTGCAATGGACTTTATTATGAAAAAGCCATCGACGGAGGCTATTTCGCTTCTTTCATGACTCCCAAAGAGAAGCGCCCAGAGGCCATTGATGCTGTGGCACCCATCAACGGGCAATTGTGGTTTGATGCTGACAGCCTGCGCTTTGTGGTAACCGACACCACACAGTACGACACATACGTCGATTTAGACCGTCGCGGTGTTGTCGGGGGGCAAGGAAGCTCCAACCTGGGCTTCGACGTCGCTTTGACCCAATTTGTTTGGCACGGCAATTATGAGCAATATCCCAACGACAGCATCACAATAAGCGGATTGAACTTATTCAATGCTCCTGTTTTCGATGACAAAGTTTTAGGTGCCATCGCCGAGGTGTATGCCGCCGTTGAAGGAGAATCCATCGACCTGACACAGAGGTGCCATCGCCGAGGTGTATGCCGCCGTTGAAGGAGAATCCATCGACCTGACACAGACGCCTTTCCTGCACTATTTCCGCTCCGAAAACAACGAGGAGAAAACAGAAGAAATGCGGAAATCCATTGAGTTGGCAGGCTATCCGCAGATGGAATCCTCTGATTTCTACTGCAATACCATCGTCATTCCTGACTTGAAGATGGTGTGGAACCCCAAGCTCAACGCTTTCGTTTCGGTGGGAAAAATAGGCTTGGGACATCTTGGAAAGCATGTCGTAAACCGCTATGTGGACGGCTATGTGGTGTTCGACCGACGTTTGGGAAACATCAGTTATTACTTCCAAAACGACATGTTTATGACCTACATCAACTACAATATCGGCGATAGACAGCTGCAAATTCATGCCACTTACGGCGACATCAACCAAACGCTATACGACATCAAGGAAAAGAACCGTACCGTCAAAAAAGGCGACGACAGCTTCGTTTATGTGGCCGTGCCTTATGAAGCTATGCTTGACTTCCTGAATAAACTACGGTATGCAGGCATAGAATGAAAAAGGAAAAATTGAAGAAAAATGAAATAATTTGTCGGAATATCATAAAATAGTTGTAATTTTACCACTTCAAAGAAGAAATAAAAACACGTAACAATATGAGATTCATAGTATCAAGCCTTAAACTGCTGAAAAGTTTCCAAGCCTTGAGCGGTGTCATCGGTACCAAAAACACCCTTCCCATTTTGGACGACTTCCTGTTTCAATTGAATGAGAAGGAGCTGAAAATCACCTCCTCCGATTTGGATGTCACCATGTCGGTCGTTGTCCAGCCTGATATGGTTGAAGGCGCTGGCGAAGTAACCATTCCTGCCCGCCTGTTGCTCGAAATCATGAAGAATTTCCCCGATGTCCCGATTTCGGTTTCCATCGACAACAACACGCTGGCTGTTGAACTGACGGCAGGCGAGGGACGTTACAAACTGGCCGGACACAAGAGCGACGAGTTCCCCCAACTGCCGCAGATGAGCGACACTTCGGTTTGGGAAATCCCCGCCGATGTGCTTGCCAAAGGTTTCGAGAAAACCGTATTTGCCACAGGCATGGACGAGATCCGTCCCATCATGTCGGGCGTGCTGATGGAAATGACGGAGAATTACCTCACCTTCGTCGCCACCGACGCGCATAAGTTGGTGCGCTACAGAAGACTGGATGTTAAGTCGGACATCGTGGCCTCGTTCATCGTGCCGAAGAAACCCATCAACCAACTGAAGAATATCCTGGCCACTTTGGCTGACCAGCCCGTGCGCATCGAGTTCAACAAGACCAATGCATCCTTCGTTTTTGGTGACTATCAGCTTACCTGTCGCCTCATCGAGGGCCGCTATCCCAACTACGAAGGCGTGATTCCAAAAAGCAACCCCAACCAACTCACCATCGACCGTCAGACTTTCCTCGCCGCCATCCGTCGTGTGGCAGTGTTCTCCAGCAAGGCCACCCATCAGGTGCGTTTCCGCATTGCAGGCCAGGAAATCATTCTCACTGCCGAAGACATCGACTTCTACAACGAAGCCAAGGAACGCCTTGCTTGCAGCTACACGGGCGATGACATGGAGATTGGATTCAACTCTCGCTTCTTCCAAGAAATGCTCACCAATTTCGACTCAACCGAGGTGA
Organism: uncultured Bacteroidia bacterium; assembly: GCA_902791165.1. Taxonomy (GTDB): domain Bacteria; phylum Bacteroidota; class Bacteroidia; order Bacteroidales; family F082; genus Limimorpha. The sequence continues at coordinate 10,062 of CADAVB010000061.1, read as the reverse complement.
AACTCGAAATGTCGGCTCCCAATCGTGCGGGCATCCTGACCCCAGTAGGTGAGGAGAACGAAGCGGAAGACCTGCTTATGCTACTTATGCCGGTGATGCTGAACTAAACGGTACGGCACATCCGAAAACAAAAAAAAACCAGCGGACGCTCCGCTGGTTTTTCTTTTGCCGTCGAAAAGTGTTACTTCACCTCGACAGTCGTGGTGCCGACAACCGTAATCGGGATGCTCATGCCTTGCTCCGAGATGGTCATGGAGAGGTTCTGCTTGATGCTGCTGTTTATCAGCAAACCCGTTTGCGGGTTGAGGCTAGCAGTGCCGGTGTAAGTGCCGCTAACGTCTTCCGTCTGGCCTTTGACAATGCCCGAAACGTTCACATCGACGCTCTTTTTAGAGATAGCCGTGACCGTATAGGTGATTTCGGCTTCGAATTCGATGCCATTGTTTTCCTGCGAGGTGGTGTTGGTCCATGTGCTGCCCACCGAAATCTCTTTTTCAGGCAGTTCGATGACAACGCCTAGCTGGTTCATGGACTGGTCTTCGCTGTCGTCGGTGAGTTTTCCGAGGGCATCGTAGGCAATGGAAGTGGGCTTGTGCAGCTTGGCTTCAATTTCCTTGGTCTGGCCAGCCAGCATCGGGCTAGTCTTCTCGGGATGCTCTGAGTCATACTCGAGCTTCATTCCCATTTGGGAAATGGTCAGCTTGATGGCTTCAATTTGCGTTTCGATAACCGACTTGGCATCTGAAACCTCTTTCGGGGTATAGGTTTGTTTCGTTTCCATGTTTTGCGACATGTTCATGGTTTGGCCCTGAACCTCCATCATGGTCATCATGTTGGCTTTGGTGATAATGGTTTGGGTCTTGCCTTGTTGCGGACGAAGCCTAAGCGTTACACCGTCTTTGGCCATGAAAGAGAGGGTTGCCAATGCTACGAGAACGAGCACTGCGGGAGCGAATTTTCTAATGGTTTTCTTCATTTTTGATTAATTTTGTTGATGATTGATAAAATTCCGTTTACCATCTTTGGTGCAAAAATAACAAAAAAATAACACTATGGATGAAAAATGTCTATTTTTGACAATGGCGCAGGGATAAACTTAAAAACGAGCCGCCCCAATCGGAACGGCTCGTCATTCTCATAGTCCTGCGCATTCTGCACGAAACCAATCAAAGTTTCGGTCCGGCAGCCACAAGTGCCTTACCAGCGGCATTCGTCGTGAACTTCTCGAAGTTCTTGATGAAGCGCGAGGAGAGGTCTTTGGCCTTTTCTTCCCAAGCGTTCTTGTCGGCGTAGGTGTCGCGCGGGTCGAGGATGTTGGGATCGACACCCGGCAATGCGGTCGGCACCTCGAAGTCGAAGTACGGAATCTTTTTGGTCGGGGCGGTCTCGATAGAGCCGTCGAGGATGGCGTCGATGATACCGCGCGTGTCCTTAATGGAGATGCGCTTGCCCGTGCCGTTCCAGCCGGTATTCACCAAGTAAGCCTTTGCACCACTTTGTTCCATGCGTTTCACGAGTTCTTCGGCGTATTTGGTCGGGTGCAGCTCAAGGAAGGCTTGGCCGAAGCAGGCGCTGAACGTCGGCGTAGGCTCGGTGATGCCACGCTCGGTGCCGGCCAACTTGGCCGTGAAACCGCTCAGGAAGTAATACTTGCACTGTTCGGGCGTCAGGATGCTGACAGGTGGCAACACGCCGAAAGCGTCGGCGCTGAGGAAGATGACGTTCTTGGCGGCGGGACCCGACGAAATGGGACGCACGTTCTTCACAATCTTCTCGATGTGTTCGATGGGGTAGGAGACGCGGGTGTTCTCGGTCACGCTCTTGTCCTTGAAGTCGATTTTGCCCTTGGCATCGACGGTGACGTTTTCGAGAAGTGCGTCGCGGCGGATGGCGTTGTAGATGTCGGGCTCGCTTTCCTTGTCGAGGTTGATGACCTTGGCGTAGCAGCCGCCTTCAAAATTGAACACGCCTTCGTCGTCCCAGCCGTGCTCGTCGTCGCCGATGAGCAGGCGTTTTGGGTCGGTCGAAAGGGTGGTCTTGCCCGTGCCGGAAAGGCCGAAGAACACGGCGGTGTTTTCGCCTTGCATGTCGGTGTTGGCGGAGCAGTGCATCGAGGCGATGCCTTGCAGCGGCAGGTAGTAGTTCATCATCGAGAACATACCTTTCTTCATTTCGCCGCCGTACCAGGTGTTCAAAATCACCTGTTCGCGCGAGCTGATGTTGAAGGCTACGCAGGTTTCGCTGTTGAGGCCGAGTTCCTTGCAGTTTTCGACCTTGGCCTTAGAAGCGTTGTAGATGACGAAGTCGGGCTCGAAGGTTTCCAACTCTTCAGCCGTGGGCTTGATGAACATGTTGAGCACGAAATGCGCCTGCCATGCCACTTCCATGATGAAGCGGACGGCCATGCGGGTGTCTTTGTTGGCGCCGCAGAAGGCATCCACCACATAGAGGCTCTTGCCGCTGAGTTCTTTCTTGGCGAGGTCTTTCACCTGTTTCCAAACGTCTTCGCTCATCGGATGGTTGTCGTTGGGATAGTCGGGTGTGTTCCACCAAACGGTGTCCTTCGAGTTGGCGTCCATGACGATGTATTTGTCCTTGGGCGAGCGGCCAGTGTAAATTCCTGTCATCACATTGACGGCATTGAGCTCGGTCAGTTGGCCCTTGTCAAAGCCCGTCAGGGCGGGGTCCATCTCGTCCTTGAAGAGCTGCTCGTAGCTCGGGTTATAGAAAATGTCCTTTGCGCCGGTGATGCCATATTCGGCCAATGCGGCTTTGATTTCTTCGATGTTTTTTGCCATGTTTTAATGTTTATTGGTGAAATGATGCGCAAAAGTAGGGAATTATTCTTTCGGTGGAAGCGGAAAACTAATTTTATGTGAAAATGGGCATTATTTCTTCCTTATAATTTTATGTGTTGTTTTGATTGTTGTTTAATTGATTGATTTTGCAAAAATAGGACTTTTTTGTCATTTGACGCTTACTTTCTTGGAACAACATCCATTATCGGTGCTTAATTTGATGATATACAGCCCTGAAGCCATTCCGCTCAGATCAAGGGAAAGGGTTTCGCCGTGGCGCAAATGTCCTGTTTGATGGAATAACTTTCTTTCTCCCAATATGTTATACACTTCAATAACCGCTTTTCCGTGGATGTTTTCGCCAAAAACGAGGTTCAGTTTCCCGTCGGTCGGGTTGGGGAAAAGCTCGAAACTCGGGCTGTGCCACTCGAGTATTCCCGTTCCGATAAGGCTGATTCTCTTGCTGATTGGCGTGTTTTCGCAACCGTTATCAACAGTTACAGTCAGATTGGCTTCAACATCGCCTTCACGAAGGTTCCAAAGGATGTCAATTTGGTTTCCGTTTTCATAAATGAAGCCTGCCTCAACAGGTTCAAGCTGCCATAAATAGCGCAAACCAACTTGATTCTCAATAAAATAGTGGCTGATTGGATTCTCGTATTTATTGACAATGCTGTCGCCGACAATACCGCCCAAGTTGATTTCATCCACTAAATGGATTTGCATCGAACTAATTACCGTATCGCTGCCCAATGCTGATATGGTCAGTGTTAAATTCTCGTTTGTTATATCTTGGTTTCCAGGAAAATAGATGGGATTAACGAGGGTGTCGCAGTCGAAATGGCCGTCACCGCTTGTGGTCCAAAGCAGGGAATTGCAATCGTAGGCGTATGCCTCGCGCAGATGAATGGTGGCTTCTCTGCATGAAACCAAGTCGTTGCCGGCAAAAGCAATGGTTCGATGCATGGGTGGGAAGCAGATGTTGTCTAACTTGGCCTGTCGATAGTTGGGGTCTGATTGCCTATATTGCCAGTACATTTTTAGATCTTCGCCGTTGTACAACACTTCTGCATATTGCCATGATGCAGATAAGAATGGTACAGAATTGTTGATACTTGTGTAGTACCACAGCGGTTCGTTTTCATCGGTTTGGTAGTGGAATGAAATCTTGCTGTCATGGTTTAAGTATGGCTTTCCTAATTTAGCAATTATAGTAGAATAATTCATTGAATTGGAGCTTGCTATGAGGCATCGCTGACCTTCAAAAACGTCTTCCTCGCAGTAAACCCAAGGCGTGTTGCCGCTGTTAGTCCATTGGAAAAAAGGATTCAGCGTGTCGGTCTCGAAGTTCTCGAAAATGCCGCCATATTGTACAATGGTGTCTAAACATGTATGACGATTGTCGTATTGAATGTCGAGATGGATTTGCGGCCACGCGCCCGAAATGCTGTTGGGCGTGGATGCCAATTCGTAGGTGAGCGACAGCGCTTCGTTCCAAGCCAGACCATGATGCTGAATGGGGTCTGTTTCCACTTCGACAAACGGAGCCTTGACGCTCAATTTGGCGTTCAAATATTCAGCTGTGGAATGTCCTATGTTTGTGATGGTGAAAGTGATGTAGGAATGGCCAGTTGTGTCGATATGCGTTGAAGGATTGCCATTGGCGGTCATGATGTGGAATTCTGGCTCGATGCGGATAAGTGGAGCATTGGCTGTTAAGTTCAAGGTTTCGTTGTGGATGTTTCCACCTTCGGTGTAACGGATTAGAAAAGGTATTTCGGTCTGGTCGGGCACATCGTTACTCATTTTGATTCTGAAAGCGTTTTCGAGTGTTTTTGAATCATTGGGCTGTAATTCAGAAAAGCGTGCTATGCCTTGCTCGACATTCACATAAGGCGATTCGCACAGGAGCGTGATTTCGCCGCTTCCCGAAGCCATTTGCCCGATGTTGTGCAAAGTGAGGTCAAACGAGACATGTTCGCCATAGTCGAGTTGGCCGTTGCCATCTTGGTCGTTGCAATGAATCTTGGCAAGAAAAACGAAAGGTTGCTCAGAAGCGACGACGGTGACGTTGCGTATGGTGCGAAAACGGTTTTGCTTGGTGGCGGTTATGGTAAACTGATCGCCGACTTCCATTTGCGGAAGCGTAAAACTTTGTGGGTGTCCAGTAGCCTGTGTTACATGAAGAATCTCGTTATCGCGTGAAAAACAAATGAGCGTTCCTTCTTCTGCCGAAAAGGTGTATTGCCATAGGTTGTCAGCATGATAGAGTGGGGCTTCCATCGCCAGAGGTCGCGGTACTTCAGTATATAAATTAAGGTATGTTTCGCCCAAATAATTGAACAGATTCATCGTCTTTTCGATTTTGTTGGGGGCAATGTTGTAAGGGAGGAAAGTCTGCTGACCGAGAAAGATTTTGCCAGCTACAAGCGCGTAAGAAGGGAACACAAACTGGGGCGCGGTTTGGCTGCCAAAAGTGGGCATAAAGTCGGGCCAAATATAATCGAACATTCCCCAATTAAGGATGTCGTTGTAATGTGTATAAGTGACGCTGACCCCCCCGATGCCGCCCAAAGCACCCACTGTGGCCTTATTGAACACCTCTGTGAAGCAATAACACCAATTATCCCAGAAATTGTTGGTCAGGCAGCTAATGTTAATGGTGAATGTTGGGTGTTGGTTGGTTAGCGATGCGATGTCGCTGTTATCGAAAAATGGGCAACAATAGCCATCTTGGCTGGAGTGGTCGCAATAGAGGGTGAGAAACGTGCCTTCGTTGATGGCGGATTTTAGCAACTCTTTTTCTGTCATCCTTTTCCATTCATCAAAACCAGATATGGATTTAGGAATGTATTGCGTTCCGTTGGGGCCAAAATAGTCCAAAACTGCCGCTGTGTTGTTGGCCGACGACCAGATAGAGTCTGGCGTGGCGGGGAACTGATTCCATTGGTCGTACACCATGTAGAGGTTGGTCGGGTGTTTGCCTAACTTGTTGCGGTAGAATCCATTGACGCTTTGCGTGTTGATGAAAAACCATTTGTCTTCCTCGTATCCGGAAGAGATGAGTGGACGGTCGTAATAGAACGGGTCGGTGGGTGGGTTCTGCTCGTATTGGATGCATTTTTTGACATAGGTTTCGCAGTCGGCGGAAGTAGTGGCGGGAAAACGGCTGATGGCGAGGTCGGGGATGCTGTCGCCATTCATGTCGGCAAAAGCATTGTCGCAAGGGTAGTCGTAAACAATCGTTTGGCCGCTGGGGATACTAAAGATATATGGCTTGAGGCCAAAGTCAGGAGCAGTCTTTCGATTGCCGCCAAACAGCAGCACCGAAGCGGGCGGAATGGCCCAGTTTTGGTAAGCGTCAAAGATGTAGTTGCGAATGTTTTCAGGTTCGTTGCCGCCGCAATCGGTTGTGGTGACGACTTTGGTGAGGATGCCTTGGCGCGTGCGGAATTGTTTCAAGGTGTCGGCCCAAGCCATGAAAACCGAATCGTCGGGCGTGATGATGAGGTATTCGCAGCCCGTCGTCTTGTTTTGGATGGCTTCGATGAGTCGCTCGTAATAATGCGCTTCAGGCAGCATGTCGCTGTTGATGACCAAGTCGCGTAAAATATTGTCCCACGCGGGATTACGGTAACGTGCCTCGCCAAACTGTCCGTTGCCGCCCTCAAAGCGGATGTCGATGTCCATGTCGTAAATCACTTCCAAAGTCTTTTGGACGGGATTGTAGCGGAATGGCGTTACGCTGAGCAAAACAACGTCCAAACCTCGGATTTGTGTGGTTTGGACAATGGCCACGTTTTCAGACGGGAAAGGAGCATCGGTGCCGAAAACTGCCATGTTCTTGTGCAGTTGAGGCGAGCCGGAATCCTTGACTTGTTGCACTTCGGCGACAGGTAGCAAGTCGATGTCGTTCAATGTCTTGCAGCCGTTTTCCTTAACTTTTATGCTGACTTTTGCGCCGTTTGGTATGGCGATATAACGGTTCTCAAAAGGCAGGTTGGGCAAGCCTTCGGCCACTGACCCGAAACAGCCTTTTAGCATGATTTCCTGACCTAAAGCTTTGCCGTTTTCAATTTCAGCGATGCCGATTTCTCTCACAGCATAATGCAGCGAAAGTCCTGATTTTGTGCTGTTTTCTATGCTGAACCCTTGCGGGTGTATGGTACGGAAACGGTGGATTTCCTGTGCGTTCAGTGTCGCGCAGGCAAAGGTGATGATGAGGAATAAGACATGACGTTTCATAGAAAAAGGTTATTTAATGCAGCAAAAATAGAAAAAAAACGGGGAAAAAGAAAAAACTGTCCAATTAAACCTCAATGCAAATAACTTTTTTTTGAGGATATAAAAAAACAGCCCCCGAAACCTCGGAGGCTGTCAAAATCTGGATTGCTTCGCTGCGCTCGCAAATCGTCAGATTCGACGATAGTCAATGACGGAGGGTCATTACTTGGCGCGTTCTTCCTCAATGGCGGCTTGGGCTGCGGCCAAACGTGCCACGGGCACGCGGAACGGCGAGCAGCTGACGTAGTTCAAGCCAGTCTTGTAGAAGAAATGCACCGAGGCGGGGTCGCCGCCGTGCTCACCGCACACGCCACACTTCAGGTTGGCGCGCTGGCTACGGCCACGCTCCACACCCAACTTGACGAGTTGGCCAACGCCTTCTTGGTCGAGGGTGTTGAACGGGTCGGCGGGGATGATCTTCTCATCGAGGTAGTCGGCCACGATGGCGTTCACGTCGTCGCGGCTGAAGCCGAAGGTCATCTGGGTGAGGTCGTTGGTGCCGAAGCTGAAGAACTGGGCCACGCTGGCGATTTGGTCGGCCACGAGGGTGGCTCTCGGAATCTCGATCATCGTGCCGTAGAGGTAGCTGATTTCCACGCCAAACTTGGCTTCCACTTCCTTCTTCACGCGGTCGGCGATGACTTTCTGATGCTCAAGCTCTTTCACGTTGATGGTGAGCGGGACCATGATTTCCAGATGCGGGTCGAAGCCTTCCTTCATCAGCTCAGCAGTGGCCTCGAAGAGGGCGCGGAACTGCACTTCGGTGATTTCGGGATAGACGATGCCGAGGCGCACGCCACGCAAGCCCATCATCGGGTTCACCTCGTGGAGGGCGTCGATGCGCTTCTTGATTTCCTCGAAGCTGATGCCACGCTCCTTGGCGAGGGCTTTCTGCTTCTCTTCGGTATGAGGCACGAACTCATGCAAGGGCGGGTCCATCAGGCGGAAGGTGAGCGGCTTGCCGTTCAAGACCTTCAGCGTGCCCTTGGCGGCGTTCTTGATGTAAGGCTCAAGCTCTGCCAAGGCAGCCACGCGCTCCTCGGTGGTGTTGGCCAAAATCATGTTGCGCAGCTTGGCCAACGGCTCTTCGCTGTTCTTGCCGTAGAACATGTGCTCCATGCGGAACAGGCCGATACCTTCGGCACCGAAATTGACGGCGTTTTGGGCATCTTCCGGATTGTCGGCGTTGGTGCGCACACCCATCTTGCGGTATTTGTCCACCAGCTTCATGAATTGCTGGAAGAGCGGATTTTCGGTAGCGTTGATCATGGCGACGGGTTCGTCATAGACCCAGCCCTTCGAGCCGTTCAGGCTGATGGTGTCGCCTTCTTTGAACTGCTTGTCGCCAATCTTCACGATGCCTTTTTCGAGGTCGATCTTCACGGCGTCGCAGCCCACGATGCAGCACTTGCCCCAGCCACGGGCCACGAGGGCGGCGTGTGAGGTCATACCGCCACGGGCGGTCAGGATGCCGTCGGCGGCGCGCATACCTTCAACGTCTTCAGGGTTGGTTTCCTCACGGACGAGGATGTTGTCGATCTTGGCGGCACGGAATTCCTTGGCCTTCTCGCTGGTGAGGGCGATGCGACCGACAGCGCCACCAGGACCTGCGGGCAGACCTTTGGCGATGACGGGGTGCTTCTTCTCATCGGCAGCGTCGAGGATGGGGTGGAGCAGCTCGTCGAGTTGGTCGGGGGTGAGGCGCATGACGACTTCCTTCTCGTCAATGAGGCCTTCCTTCAACATATCGAGGGCCATCGTCAGAGCGGCAACGCCGGTACGCTTGCCGACGCGGCATTGCAGCATGTAGAGCTTGCCGTCTTGGATGGTGAACTCGATGTCGAGCATATCGTGGTAGTTGTCTTCGAGAATGCGGCGCACCTCGCAGAGTTCCTTATAGGTTTCGGGCATAAGCTCTTGCATGGAGTGCATGTGCTTGTTTTGCTCGTTCTTGGTGTCGTCGTTCAACGGGTTGGGGGTGCGGATACCGGCCACCACGTCCTCACCTTGGGCGTTGATGAGCCATTCGCCGTAGAATTGGTTGTCGCCGGTGGCGGGGTTGCGGGTGAATGCCACGCCGGTAGCGGAGCCTTCGCCCATGTTGCCGAACACCATGGTCTGCACATTGACGGCAGTGCCCCAATCGTCCGGAATGCCTTCGATGCGGCGGTAGGAGATGGCCTTCTTGCCGTTCCAGCTCTTGAACACGGCCTTGATGCCGCCTTCGAGTTGGGCCTCGGCGTCATCCGGGAACTCGGTGCCAAGCACTTCCTTGATGCGAATCTTGAATTGTTCTGCCAAATATTGGAGGTCGTCGGCGGTGAGGTCGGTGTCGCTCTTGTAGCCTTTTTCCTCTTTATAGTTGTCGAGCATGTCGTCGAGTTGCTTGCGGATGCTCTTGCCGTCGGCGGGTTCGATGCCTTCGGCCTTCTCCATGACGACGTCGGCGTACATCATGATGAGGCGGCGGTAGCTGTCATACACGAAACGAGGGTTGTTGGTCTTCTTGATCAAGCCAGGGATGGTCTTGGAGCAGAGGCCGATGTTCAGCACGGTGTCCATCATGCCGGGCATCGACTTGCGCGCGCCCGAACGGCAGCTGACGAGCAGCGGGTTGTCGGGGTCGCCGTATTTCATGCCCATGATGGTTTCCATGTTCTTCATGCCAGCGTGGACTTCATCCATGAGGCCAGCGGGAAGTTGGCAATTGTTCTTGTAATAGGCTGTGCAGCAGTCGGTTGTGATGGTCAAGCCAGCCGGTACGGGCAGCTTGAGCAAGCACATTTCGGCCAAGTTGGCGCCTTTTCCGCCCAACTCGTTCTTCATCGAAGCATTTCCTTCAGCGGTCTTTCCGCCAAAGGTGTAAACGTACTTTGTCATGTTCTTAATTGATTATTAGTGATTTAACTGAAATTTCTCATCCAAGAAATGAAGTTGCAAAGATAGGAAATTTATGCGGAAACAACAATACAAATAATTA
>CADAVB010000060.1 GCA_902791165.1 uncultured Bacteroidia bacterium | reverse complement strand
GGCTTCTCCAAGGTCACGCTTCTTGTTGACAAGGATAAACCGCATCTGCAAAAGTATTATGAAAGTGAGGGCTTCGCTTTCATTGGGGAGATGTTTGTATTTGGAAGCTGGTATAATAAGTTAGAGAAATATTAGCATTTTTGTTTTGAGCGAAAGTTTTTTCTACTTTTGCTGCAATAAAATCTATTTCCTATGAAAAAACTCCTCCTTTTTGCCTTTATCATTGTGGCATCAATGCAACTTACAGCCCAGCAAATGCTCGTCGGCTCCTACAACATTCGTTACAAGAACTGGAACGACAGCGTGCAGGGCGAACATTGGCAGAAACGCTGCCAAGTCATCTGCGACCAAGTGAACTTCATGTCGCCCGACATTTTCGGGACGCAGGAAGTGCTTTGGGAGCAACTCCGGCATCGGGCGCGACGACGGCGAGCGCGGCGGCGAGCACGAGGCCATCTTCTACAAGAAAGACAAACTCCAACTCCTCAACCACGGCGACTTTTGGCTGAGCGAAACGCCCGAAAAACCTGGCTTGGGTTGGGACGCGGCTTGCATACGCATCTGCACTTGGGGCAAGTTCAACGCAAAGGTTCCCGACTTGAACCAACGCAGAGGCTTGTTTAATCGCGGGCCGAGATATGAGGAAAAAGTGTTCTATTTTTTCAACCTCCACATGGACCATGTGGGCGTGGTGGCGCGGCGCGAGGCAGCCAAATTGGTCGTGGCCAAGATTCGCGAGATTGCCCAAGGCTCGCCCGTCATTCTCACTGGCGACTTCAACGTGGACCAAAACGATGAGATTTACACGATTTTCACCAATTCAGGCTTGCTGAAGGATTCCTACGATGCGGCTCGCATCCGTTTTGCGGAGAACGGAACGTTCAACGCCTTCAAAACCAACTACTTCACAACCAGTCGCATCGACCATGTGTTTGTGTCTCCAAGCGCGAAAGTGGAGGCCTACGGCGTGTTCACCGACAGTTATTGGACACCCGATGATGACCCCGATGACAACATCAAGGCCTCGGACGCGCCGCAACAGATTTCATTTGATACTTACATTCGGCACAATCTTTCGGACCATTATCCGGTGTTTGTGAGACTGAAATTGTGATTAAACCTTCTGTCGTCGTTTTATTTCACTCCAGGTCTGTAGTACTACGGAAATGATAATCAGCGCAATGCCAATGCAAAACGAGAAATTCAACTCCTTGTATTCGCTGAAAATGAACATAGAGAGGATGATGCTATAGACGGGTTCAAGGTTGTAAGTCAAATTGACGGTGAAGGCGGGAATCTTCTGTAAGACAATGATTTGCAGAAGGCAAAGGCCGATGGTGCAAACCACGACCATGAAAGCGAGATAAGGATAGTCCATGCCGACGGGATAGAGCCGCCCGACAGGAATGAACATATTATAAATAGGTATGAGGCAGGTCAGGCCCATGAGTCCGCCGACCATCTCCCAAAGCAGCATATTTTTGGCCTCGTAATGCTTGCCAACGCGCTGGTTTGCAATGGCAAACAAAGCATACAACGCCGACGAGACCACACCCAAAACAATGCCCAACCGATAGCGCGAATCGAAATGGAAAATGAGATAGATGCCGAGGATGGTGAGTAGGCTGAACAGGAACTCGCGCGCAGAAAAACGGTGCTTGTTGATGATGGGTTCAAACAAGGCCGTGAAAAAACCGACCAACGAAAAACACACCACGCCAATGCTGACGTTGCTGGCCTTGATGGAGGCATAGAAAAACACCCAATGCAGACACAATAACATTCCCACACCGCCCATCTGCAAAACGTCCCTGAATTTGAACCGTTGTAGGGACACACCGCGTGTGTCCGTCCCACGCCATTTCAACACACGCAAATAAATCCACATTATCACCGCAGCCGCAGCCATGCGCCACCAAACCAAAATGGCCGAATCCAAGGTGATGAGGCGGCCCAAAACGCCCGTGAAACCCGCGATGAAAACGGAGAGATGCAGCAGGAAATAGTCCTTTTTCATGGTTTTCTGCGCTGGCGCACAGCCTCAAAGGTGACGATGGCGGTGGTCACCGACACATTTAATGAGTCGGCGATGCCGTTCATGGGGATGATGATGTTTTGGTCGGCGGCATCGACCCAAGCGTCTGAAATGCCCGTGGCCTCGGTGCCCATTACCAAGGCAGAGGCTTTGCGGAAGTCGGCATCAAGGTAGTCGATGGAGGCTTTGAGGTAGGTGCAATAAATGGTTATCCCATTCTTTTTCAGCCATTTGATACACTCCTCAGTGGAGCAGGCATAGACCGGGACACTGAAAATGCAGCCGATGCTCGCACGTATCGCATTGGGGTTGAAAAGGTCGGTGGCGGGGTCGGCGACGATGACGGCATCCACGCCAGCGGCATCGGCGGTGCGCATCACGGCACCGAGGTTGCCGGGCTTCTCGACCGTTTCCAACACGATAACCAAAGCGTCTTTCTTGGGTTGAAACTCGCTGAGGCTCTTGTATTTGGGTATGGCCACGGCCAAAAGCCCGTCGCTGCCCTCGCGGTAGGCGATTTTGTCGAAAACGTCTTCCGAAACGGTTTCAGTGAACTCGGCTTTAATATTAATAGGTGAACGCAACAGCGGCTCGCAGACATACAATTGCTCAATCTCAAAGCCGCAGGCTTGGGCGCGTTCAATCTCGCGTTGCCCCTCGATGAGGATTCGGTTTTGCTCGCGGCGTTCCGAAGCTTTTTGCAACTTGACGAGGTTCTTTATCTTGGGGTTGGTTTTGCTGGTAATCATAACCTTTTTTTTAGCTTGTTGTCGCAAAAGTAAGGAAAAGTCGGCTTTTTTGGTGTTTTTTTTCGATTTTTCGCAAAATACAGGAGTTTTCTCCTGTTGCGGACTCGCTTTTTTGTAGTTTTTTTGCAAAATCATTTGAACAATTAACCAATTAAATCTTTGTAATGATGAAAAAGTATCAGTTTATCGTTAGAATTATGATGGCTGTCGTCGTCATGTTCGGAGTGCAAACAACCGTCAATGCACAAATCGGAAGTTTGGTCAAGAAGGCCAAGAGCGTTGCTGACAAGGCCAAAGAATCAAGTCAGGCAGAAAGCCAGTCTGACAATTATGGCAGCAACGAAGGGAGCAAGTCCAGCAGCTCGAACAGCAATTTGGGCGGCTACAAGACCAAGTTTGACGTGGACCTGTCGAAAGCCCGTCATTCTGAATGGGACTACACCTCGGGCGGCGCAACGGTAGAGGCCGACTTCGCCTACTGGATGCAGCGCCTCATCAATTCCATGTCGTCGGGCAGCCCCGATGACATCGACTGGGAGGCCGCCGGACGCATCAACACGGGCAAGCCCAGCTTCGACTTCCTCGACAAGACCTATCACCTCTACGATGAGGACAAACTGACCGACTATCATGCTGAGCAGTGGCAGTTTGAACGCAAAGAAGTACTGAAACGCTTGCAGGAAATTGAGAACATCGGCATTCCCGTGAGTCCCAACACCGACGGACTTGACGCGGAAACCAAGGCCCGCAAGCTCGGTCAGTACATGGTGACCAAGACCAACGCCTATTTGCAACGCGCCACCAAGAGCGACAATGCCGGTGCGCGCATCTTCCAGCTCTATCGTGCCTTCGGCAGCCTCTCTACGGGTATCACCATGAAGTGGACCAACGGCTCGGAAGAGGGATTCAGCGAGATGGCCTCCACCATGAAGACGCTCTATGATGAGCTGCCTGCCGAATACAAGTCCGACTTCCCGGCACAGTACGACATCGCCTCGCTGCGAGTCTTCGACGAGCAGCGCAAAGCCGCGGCCAAGAACCAAAAGCCCGGAGAAGAGGTCATGAGGATGAAGAAGGGCGCGCTGCTCACCCAGTATCGCAACACACAGAAGAAAGGCGAAACCGCCAGCGCTTTCAGCGGCCATGTGGCTTGGCTGGAGAACGGCATCAAGGAAAACTGCCCGGAATGGGGTACTCCGATAGCCGCGCGTGTGCTCTCCGACTACAAAGTGGAAGTCAATGCATTAGGCACGCCCCTCTATCGCACCTTCACCGCTGAGGTCATCTGCGAGGACCAAGGGTTCCGCGTGTCCCGCAATGTGTATCTCATGCAGGAGTATGCTGGCGGAAAATACGGTGAATCCAAAATCCGTCCCGGCGGCCTGAAGTGGAACGACAAATGCCGTATCGTGAAATAAACAACAGGTAAACAATTACAAGCTTAAACACTTACAAAAATGAAGAAAGTATCATTGACTATCGCCATTGCAGCCCTGGTTGTGTTTGCAATGGCATCGTGTGGAAACAAGAGCGGCGGCAGCACCAAAGACAATGGTAAAGAAGCAACAGCACTCCCAGAAGGTTACAAAACCTTTGAGTTCGCAAACTTCAGCATCAGCGTGCCCGAGGAATTTACGACTTCCTATGATGCGAACAGCGAATACGTTCGCTTCAATTCTGATGCAAGGCTCACGTTTGATGACGGCGAGGAATATTCAAGTTCGGCCACCATCGACGCAGGCTTTATGGCTGGCGGAGGAACGCTAATCCAAATCAAGGAAATCGCCGAAACGATGAAACTTTCACAAGAAGTCACGGGCGAAACTTGCGACAAGCCTGTCATCGACGGAAACACCATCCTGATGCGTCATTATCATGAAAGCGACTATGGCGGAAAGTACATCACTTGGAGATGGTGGGTTGTCAGCAAAGACGGAAAGAACATCAGCGGCAACATTGCCTACCCTGAAAAGGAGTCAAAATTCTATGACGGCGTGGCCAAGAACATTGTTAAGACAATCAAGATCAAATAATCATCAAACACACAGTATTAACCTTAAAAATCCAACACAATGAAAAAGAAAAAACTGAACAAATGGGGCAAGACCCTGATGGTTGCCCTCATGGGCATCGGCATGACGACCTTCAGGCGACTCGTGGGCGCACCTCATCAACGAGACCGCGCACGAAGTGCAAATCAACGGCAACACGATGACATACGGCACGCATGTCTATACCCTGAACGGCCAAATCAACCTCAACGAGACCAACTTCCAAACGCCGACGGCTTACGTCACCTTCACCAACGTGCCTTCGGGCTACACCGAGTTTGAGGCCGTTTACAGCAACTTCCTCGGCAAATCGCTTCACGGCACCGCCGCCATGATCCCGATGGCTTTCGAGATCTATGCCCGCGACGCCGCCCTCGGTGAGCGTTGCCTCAACCTGCTCTGCAACAGCACCTCGACCGTTTCTGGCATCGTGCGTCAGCTGAAGAACAAGTTCAACTACTCGCCCTACAGCCCTGAGAACGACCTTTACGTTCAGCGTTTCCTGCCGGCTGCCACGCTGAAAGGTGCCGCATTCAACAAGGGCTACAATCCTACTGAGCCTTACACCGTCGAGATGGTTCGCTCGGCCAACGCCCCGCAAGAAACGACCATCACGGGCTATGGCACCAACTATTACCTCTACATCTTGGCTCCCGGCGGCTGGGATTCTTTCCAACGCGGTGTTGAGGTTTGGCAAGCCATGGGTTCCGACATGTACAAGGTCTTCAACTGCCCTTCCACTTACACGCAGTGCAAGAACATCATCGGCACTTGGAATGGACTGAAATAACACCAGTGCACTGCGCCGCTACTGCGGCGCAGTGCACAAGTTTCGGACGAAATAGAAAAAAAGCCTATCTTTGCAGCGGGTTGCCCGGAAGGCATTAATGGGACTTCGGCCTCCAGGCAACCGAAAAAGAAGTCCTTAATACAAATAACCAATTCATTATGAGAAGACACTTTACGTTATTACTGGCTTCAAGCATTCTTTGCTGCTGCCTCGCGGTTTCTTGTGGCTCGAAAAAAAGCGTTCCCACTCCTTCGTCACAGGAAATCATCGTTCTTTACGAAAACGACGTGCATTGCGGAGTTGATGGATACGCCAACTTTGCGGCCCTCAAAAACGAGATGAAGGCGACTCACAAGTACGTCACCGTTGTTTCCAATGGCGATTTCGTTCAGGGAGGGAGCCTGGGAGCCTCATCCCACGGACGCAACATCATCAACATCATGAACGAAGTGGGCTACGACTTCGTCACACTCGGCAACCACGAGTTCGACTACGGCATTCCCCGCCAGCAGGAACTGATGGAGGCGCTTGAAGCCGAATGCCTCTGCTGCAACTTCAAGGACCTCAGGACGGGAAAACAGCTTTACGAACCTTATCGCATCGTCAGCTACGGTGGCTTCGATGTCGCTTTCGTCGGGATGTCCACGCCCTACACGATCAATTCCTCAACGCCCACCTATTTTAAGGATGAGAGCGGGAAATTCGTGTATAGCTTCTGCATCGACAATTTCTATGAAGTAGTCCAAAAAGCCGTCAATTCGGCCAGAAATGAAGGTGCCGATTTCGTCGTGGTGCTCTCTCACCTCGGCGACGAGGACGAAGGCGAAGGCGGAATCAACTCACCCAGCATGATCGAAAACACTTACGGCATCGACATCGTCCTTGACGGACACTCCCATAGCGTGATTCCCGCCGCCATCATGAAGAACAAGAAGGGCGAGAACGTCACACTGACCTCAACGGGCACCAAGTTCGAATATATGGGCGTGCTCACGATCAGTCCCAACGGAACTTTCAAGACCGAACTCGTTCCGACCAAGACATACGCCAAGACGGATAGGAGCGTGCTTAAGGTCATCGATGAAATCAAGGAAGGCTATAAGAAAGTTGCCGAGCAAGTCATCTTCACGAGCGACGTGAAACTTGCATCGTATGACGACCAAAACAACCGCCTCGTGCGCAATCAGGAATGCAATATCGGAAACTTCTGCACCGATGCCTACCGTACGGTGTTCGGCACCGACGTGGCTTTCCTCGGCGGTGGCAGCATCAGGGCCGACCTTCCCAAAGGCAACGTGACCTTCAACGACCTTTACACCATGTTCCCCTTCGAGAACGGCACTTGCAAAGGCGAATGCACGGGCGACCTTATACTCGACATACTCGAGTTCTCGGTTTCTATCGCACCAGGCGAGTTTGGCGGTTTCCAGCAAGTTTCCGGCCTCAGGTTTGAATACGACTCCAGTATTCCTTCGCCTGTGGTCTATGACGCCGACCATAGCTTCGCAGGTGTCAATGGCGAGCGCCGCGTCAAAAAGGTTGAAATCCTGAACAAGGAAACGGGAACATACGAGCCTTTGGATGTCAAGAAAACCTATACCTTCGCGGCTTCAAGCTATATGGCCGTTGACCACGGCGACGGCTTCGCCATGATGAGCCGTTGCTCCAACATCCAAGATGCAGGCGTCCTCGACACTGATATTATCCAGAACTTCCTCGAGAATTACAAGAAAAACCACGTCGGAATTGAGTATGCCGGCACCGAGGGTCGTATCAAGGATATTAAGTAATAATCTGAAAAGCAACAAGTAACGGCTGCCATATCATCGTATGGCAGCCTTTTTTGTTTTCATCTGCGACAACACCAATCCTACCACGACCACCAAAATGCCGACAATCTTATTCACCGTCAAGGCTTCGTGGATGATGAAATAACTGAAAATGGCCGTGAACACGGGAATCAGGTTGGAATAGACGTTGGCCCGCGATGCGCCTAACTTGCTGAAAGTGAACGCCCACAAAGCGTAGGCAACGGAACTGCAAAACACGCCAAGGCAGACCAACGGAACGATGTAGCCACCCACATTGGCGAAGTTGGACGGCTCGAAACGCTCCATGATGACCACCATAGGAATGAAGTAAATCATCCCGATGATGTTTTGCATCCATGTGATAGTCAGTGGTTTGTAGAGTTTTGTCAGCTTGATGAGCGCGATGGAATAGCCAACGGCCACCACTACGGCTCCAAATAGGAAAAGGATGCCTTTGGGCGAGGCGGTGAACTCTAGGTTCTTGTTGAGCAGCAGCACGATAACGCCGACAAACGAAACGATGAAACCGACGATATTCATAGGTGTGAGCCGCTCTTTGAGGAAGATGCGCGCCGCAATGGGTGTGACCAAAGGAATCATGGCGATGATGCCCGAACCGATGATGGGGGAGGTGTTTTTCAGTCCGTAGCCCTCGAAAATGAAATAGAGAAATGGCTCAAACAGGGCCGCTAAAGCGAAAAGCCCCAAGTGCTCTTTCTTGACTTTCTCGTTGAGGCGAAACGCGAAAAGTATCGCGGTGAGGAAGATGGTGGCCACCACAAGGCGCAGGAAAATAGTCGCCGTAGGGTTCAGATTTTCATACACTTGCGTGGACCAAACAAACGACATTCCCCAGAAAATCATGGCGACGACACCGGCAAGGTGGACGATATAGTTTTTGTCTTTCATGCCGCAAAAGTACGTTTTTTTGAGTTTATCTGTCCCGATTCGACAATTTCGGCAAGATTTTTGTATGTTTGCATCCCGTAAAGACAATCAAAATAAGTTTAATCATCAAAAAACTATCACAATGAAAAAGTTAAGTGTTATCTGCATGACGGTTCTGTCCGTCGCGTTTTTGGCCTCTTGCCGTGGCCCTATGGGTCCCCAGGGCCCTGCTGGTCAAGACGGAAACGCCAATGTGGTTTCGGCAAAACTGACCATCAAATCTTCTGATTGGTACTGGATTTATTATTACACGGATGTAGAAGGCTATGAGAGGGGACAATATGCCGTTACCATTGATTTTCCTCAGTATCCGGTTGTCAATGACAATGTATTCAACCATGGCGCAGTGCTCGTTTATATGAAAGTAGATGGAGCATGGTCGCAAGTTCCTTTGACCTACTACTATCACATCAAGGATAACGGCGAGGATTTTTTGTATGAAACATCAATCGAGGTGGCTACCCTCAGTGATGGCGGCGTGAGGTTGTTCTGCACCGAAAGTGATATGTGGAAAGTGGACCCGCCGGCGGAAACCGAGTTTAAGATTGTGGCCATCGAAGCCTCGGCTTACAGTCACCGCAGCGATGTTGATTACAGCAACTACGAGGCCGTGAAAACTGCCTTCCAATTGGCTGACTGATAGTAGATTGCAATGAATGAATCATGTAGAGCCGTGCCGTGGCGCGGCTCTATGTTTTTTATTGCATCGCCAACGAGAACCACATGAACCCGACATAGCCTAATGTCAGTAAGGCACCCTCGAAACGCGACAGTTTTCGGCCTTTTCCGGTAAAGACGAAAATCAGCATCAAGGCGTTGGCGACAAACAAGATGAGGAGTTGCTGGTTCATCTTGGCCTCGAAAGGCAACGGCGTGATGAGCGCACTGATGCCCAACACCATGAATATATTCATAATGTTTGATCCCAATACGTTACCGATGGCGATGCCCGAGTTTTTCTTGGCTGCGGCCACGATGGAGGTGATGAGTTCGGGTAGGGAAGTGGCGGTGGCCACCACGGTCAGGCCGATGGTGCTCTCGCTCATGCCCCAGTTGCGAGCCAGTATTTGCGCATTGTTGGAAACGAGTTCTCCGCCAATGTAAAGCCCTATGATTCCGGCAATTAGTGAAAAAATAGTCTTGCCCCAAGGGAGGGCTTCCTGCGTTTCGTCGGAGGTTTCATCAGGCGTTTTTTTCAGCATGGTGAGCGCCAGATAGGCGAAGCCGAGACAAAGCAAAACGATGCCTTCCATCCAGTTCACGTCGATGACAGGGTCTTTGCTCATGAAGAAGTCGTTGGCCATCAAAGCGATGATTAATGTGGCGAGGAACCCAACGGGGATGTCGCGGCGGATGGAAACGCGGCTCACGTCGATGGGCCAGATGAGCGAGCTCACACCGAGAATGAGCAAAATGTTCATCGTGTTGCTCCCGATGATGTTGCCGATGGCCAAGCCCGGACTGCCTTTGATGCACGAGAACACATTCACAATCATTTCAGGCAACGAAGTGCCGAAGGCCACGATGGTCAGGCCGATGATGAGCGGCGACAATTTCGCGCGGATGCCCACGCTGGTGGCACCATTGACGAGCCAGTTCGCACCCAAAATCAGGGCTACGAAACCGACTGCGAGGAGTAGTAATGGTAATAGTGAGTTCATTTTTTTTTGTTTGTTCATTTTTTTTGACTATGGCCAATGGCTTATGACAATGGCTCGCTTCATCCTTAGGTCTAAATCTGCACTTGTTGTCGAAGCAGGCCATAGTCATTGGCTATTGGCCATTGTAAATTCGTGTTCCAAAAATCTTACTTCCCACACGCACCAACGTCGCGCCTTCCTCGACGGCAATCGGATAGTCGTCCGACATGCCCATCGAAATCTCCTTGAACTGCGGCTGGTTAGGGAAATAATCGTGTTTTAGTGTGTCGAAAATCGCCTTCAGGTGCTTGAATTCCTGGCGCACTTCGGCCTCGTCGTCGGTGAAGGTGGCCATGCCCATCACACCGCAAATGCGCACGTTTTCCATCTGTTTGAAGGCTTCTGAATCAAGCAGTTGTCGGGCTTCTTCGAGGTCAAGGCCGAATTTGGTTTCCTCTTGCGCGATGTGGAATTGCAGCAGGCAATCCACAATGCGGTCGTGCTTTTTGGCTTCCTTGTTGACGGCTTCGAGCAGGTTGGCCGAGTCGATGCTGTGGATTAGCGTGACGAAAGGGATGATGTATTTGATTTTGTTGGTCTGCAAGTGGCCAATGAAGTGCCATTGGATGTCTTGCGGCAGTGCCTCATGCTTATCGCGCATTTCAAGGGCGTGGTTTTCGCCGAAAACGCGCTGTCCGGCATCGTAGGCTTCCTGCAAGTCGCTGACGGGCTTGGTCTTGCTGACGGCTACCAGCGTCACCGACTCGGGCAGTGTTGCCTTTATTTTTGATAGGTTCTCTTTGATCATGATTCTTTGTTTTTTGAGCAGACAAAAGTACAACAATTTGATGGAATGGGTGAATTATTCTTTTGGATTTTGAAAAAGCATGGAGTTTTGTCCCTGATTTTGCCAAGTTCCCAAGCAAAAATCGGCCAAGTTCCCAAATGAAATCGTGCCAAGTTCCCAAATGAGAAATGATACGCTTTTGTAATTTATTCAATTTTAATTATTTATGATTGTTTTTGATAAAATGGAGATTTTTGCATATCAAAGGGATGATGGCGTTTAAGTGGTGCCGGTGGGGTGTTTGAGGAATTAGCATAACTAAAGCATTGTGAACATATTGAACCTGTTTTAAAGGTCGGATGGTTGCTGACACATTTAGATGTTTGGATTTTTTGAATAACTTGCGTTCTTAATGAATAATTTGCTAATTTTGCGGCGAAAAGATAGACAATAAATCAATTAATGAGATACTACGGAAATAAAACCAAGTTGTTGCCTTTTATTGAAAATGTTGTCAAAAGCACGGGCATCAATGGAACATCCAATTTTGTGGATTTGTTTTCAGGAACGAGTTCTGTAGGTAGGCATTTCAAGAAGATGGGTTATACGATTATCTCAAATGATAACTTGGAATTTTCCTATGCTATTTCTAAAACTTACATCGAATTAAACGAGCAGCCTCGTTTTACTAAATTATGTAAAGAGCTAGAAGTAAGTGATGTTGATGGTGTGTTTAATCTCTTGATTGTTGCGTAATACATGAAACTTCAAGTTTTGTCAAATATTAATTATCCAATTGGTAATCTTATCAATTTTGAACTTCAACAAGCAAAAGAAGCACGTATTGCAGTGGCTTTTATGAAGGCAACGGGAATTAAAGTTATAGAAGACTCCATGAAACAATGCCTTCAAAAGGAAGGTAAAATAGAGATAATTACTGGACTAGACTTTAAGACAACAGACCCACAGGCGATTCAATACATTTTGAATATGAAAAAAGATTGCCCAAATCTAGAATTCTATTGTTACGCAGACAAATTGGATAATACAACAAGCATTGTATTTCACCCTAAAATATATCTTTTTTCAAATAATAAAGAAAAGACTTCTATCGTTGGAAGTGCCAATTTAACAGGTGGTGGACTAACTACCAATTTTGAGGTAAATACAATAATAAAGGAAGAAAAGCCTCAATACTATTCCCAATTAGAAGCAATTTATAATTCGGTTAAATATACTGACACAATATTTACTCCCGATGAAGATTATCTATTGCGTTATTCGGCAATTTATAGTACATTTAGAAAAAACGGGCTAAAGGCACTAAAAGACGAAAAAGTAAAGAAAGAGATAACCGAAATAAAGAAAATTGAAGAATTACTCCCTGGCGCGGTTCCTACGATGAAGCAAATGATAATTGACGCAATAAAGACTTTATCAAATGACACAACGGAATACGTTCATTTAAGGGATATTGGTGATTTTGTTTTAAAAAGAATAGAAGAACAAAATCTGCACTATTCTATGACTAATTACAGACAGATTTTACGAAAGTGTATTTACTTTGATTTAGTTGGTTATGGTGGTAAATACAATAAAGAACTATTTGAAAGCAAAGAAAAATATTCAGGACTTTTTAAACTAACGGACAATGGAAAAACATATAAGGGAAAATGATTTTGAGCAAGTTACAGTTGTCTGTAACAATTGTGGTAATAAAATGGAGTTTTTTTCAACAGATGAAGAAGGTAATATGTTCTTTCTTCAGTATTTGTGTGAAAAATGCGATAAAGTTGTGTGGGTATTAGATAACGAGAAACGTTACTTGAAAGATATAGAAAGATTTCTGTTTAGTCATAATATTATACGAAACGATATTAAGGTTTGCAGGTGAAAGTATTAAAAGATAACAAACAAGCGGATTCCGTTATCAGGCTTGCTTAAAAAATGGAGAGTCGGTCGTGATGATGGAGAAAATGATAAATCAACAATAACAGATTATACTATGGCAAAAGAAAGTGTTTTATCAATGGCAGAGAAAGATGCTATCCGAATCGAAAAGCTCATTTTTCACATTATCATAACTGATGCTGTTTCACCAACCTATTTGGATGAAATTGAAATAACAGACGAACAAAAAAAATTCTTCAAAGAAAGGCTTGCTGATGCCGCACAAGGTAGGCAATATGTTTTTACAACAAATAGTCCTAAAATTCAGCAGTTAAGTAAAGAAATAATTACAGCTGATAACAAAAGATTTGTTGAAATTTCAAAAGAAATAACAGAAAGTTTTCAGCAAACACACAGAGGAAACACTAATAATGGTGTTTTTATAGTATCTGTTGCATCCATTAATAAAAGGAAGTTGCTCTTTTTAGTAAAAATCGATCACAAGAAAGTGTATGAATATAAACTGAAAGGAACAAAAGCGTTGTTGGAAGAAGTGAAAAACACATTTATTGAAGATAAAACCTCAATTCAAAAAGTTGCACTAATTGATACAAATAATAAAGTATCATGGGATGCTTTAGTATATGACAGAAGTAAACCTAGTGGTATTACAGATTTTTTCGCCAAATTCTTGTCGGTTTTGCCAAGAGAAACAGAATCTGATTTAACCAAGAAATTTCAATCGGTGGCACGAACATGGGCTACCAATAACAGATCTATTATTGACCCGAATCAAGAACCGGCAATGTACAAGAATCGAGCCCGGGATTATTTAATGAACACTGATAATGTGGATTCCGAAAGATACATAGATGCGGTAATAGTTGATGATAATGATGGGCGAAGAAATGTTCTAAAAGAATCGTTTAGGTCATATTTAACGGAATTTGGATTGTATGGACAACAATTTTCGCCTAACAAAAATGCAATTACGCCAAAAGAACGAAAGAATATTCGACAAACAGCAGAAGGTGTTAGGGTTGAATGGATGGGAAATCCACAAGACAATAACATAACTATCAGCAACACTCCTAATCAAAATGGAGATTATTCCATTTTAATTACATCTAGTGATATAATGGTTGTACAATAAAGCGATGGAACAATGTTCGATATTATATTCGATAAATTATTGTCAATTGAACAATTATCGATAAAATCCAAATATAAGGAAACTTGGGGAAGTCTTTCATTGGAAGGTTGTGGATGTCAAAACACCTCATATTTCAAAGAGTTATCAGAATCTTTTAATGCCATAAGATTGGGCAATGTGTTGTCCTTTTTTATTGATAATACTCAATGTAAATCTGTGGATGAATTTATCTCTGAATTGACAAATAATGATAACTGGCGCATACATATAAACAAAAGTGCAATTAATCCGACGGATAAAAATTACCACATTAATTTTTTCTATTCTATTGAATCTTTGAAAGAATGGGTAAAGGATACAAATCCACTGACTTCAGATTATTTTGCTAATATTGGAAAATACAAAGTGTTTGTTAATGGATTAACACAGAGTTTTGGTGGTAGTAATTTTGTATTTTGTTCTAAAGAAACGGATTTTGATTTGTCAGATACTAAATATGATCAGGAAGCATTGTATAACACTATTCATGTAATAAGCAACAAAGAAATTGTCATTTGTCCACAAAACCATTATTTGACTTTTGGTAATATTAACGACATTTCTCGTTTGTTTTATAGGAATTCCATAATAGTATTAATAGTTGCTCTTTCTAATGAGTATCATGAACAAAGTGATAAATTGATACTTAAAGGATATAGACGATTACAACTAGAATTAGGTATCAAGCAATTTAATGACGGCATTTATAAAGACTATCAAAATAATCTATATCATGCATTACAATGGGTATACGAAACGGGTGAAAGAGCAGATTTACGATTAAAACTATTATTAGAACGTATTACTTTGGATATTAATCTCAATGAGTCATACCCCCAAGGGTTAAGATCAATAATTTATAGTGCCTTAACTCAAGCAAAGGAAAGGTATTCTTTTATTACATACGAACGAAAAGACAAGTATGATAAAGAGTTGAAAGACTTGTTGAATGATACAAAAAAATTATGTGATTCATATTCTGCGAAAATTAGAGGAGTGTTATCCAATCTATTAAGGGATGTATTGGCTGCTTTTATAATGATTGGGATAACGCAGTTGTCAAAAGTTAATGAATTGCACAGTTTAGAGAATAACACCTTGATCAAATATGTTTTTTTAGCTTTTGGATGGTATTTTATAGTCTCTGCAATATTTCAATTATTGATAGATATTACAGATGTGATTCATTCTTATAATGAGTTGACATATTGGAAAAAACTAACTAAAGAATATATGATGCAATCTGAATACGATAATCATATTAAAGACACTGTATTGAAGCGCTTAAAATGTAGTATTCCAATCTATTTGACCTTGATATTGATATATATAGGAATTGGTGTGTGTTGTATGAATTTACATAAATTTCTTCATTTAATTATAAAATAAGTATGATTCAATTATTCAAAATGACTTTAGAATCTTGTTGTTTACATTACGCTGGCAACAAAAACATAGACGAGGGAATGGTGTTATCTAATGGTAATTTGTCATTAACTGACAATATGCATGATAATCTGCTTCAATACTTTTTTAAACCATTTGTTTCCTCTGAAGAGTATTTCGAACTCTACCACGATAGCGGAATAGAGTATAATGTCATCTATGGCGCAGTTTCACAAATTTTTGACGACCCAGAAACACTTTATGACCAATCTGTAAACCTCGCCAAGCACCTTTACGACCAAAGCACCCACCCAAAAATCAAAGGCGGCGAGTTTTACACGGTCTATTTCAAAGATTGCATCGTGGATGGAGACACGGTGGATGCAGTGGGTTTGTTCAAGTCGGAGAATAAAGACACTTTCTTGAAAGTGCAGAGAGAGGACGGCAATTTCAATCTCGAAAGCGAGCAAGGCATTAACATCAAGAAATTGGACAAAGGCTGCCTTGTCTTCAACAAAGAACGCGAAAATGGCTTTGTCGTAGCAGTGGTGGATAACACTAACAAATGCATAGAAGCCCAATACTGGATTGATGACTTCTTGCACATCCGCCAACGCAAAGACGAGTATGCAAATACTCAAAATGTAATGGCGATGGCCAAAAACTTTGTTACCAAAGAATTGCCCAAAGAGTTTGAGGTTTCAAAGGCAGACCAAATCGATTTGTTGAATAAGTCGCTGAAATTCTTTAAGGAGAAAGATACATTTGATATTGAAGACTTTGCCAACGAGGTGATAGAGCAGCCTGAAGTGATTGAGAGTTTCCATAACTTCAAGCGTAACTATGAATCGGAGAATGACATTGTCATTGACGATACATTTGCCATATCCAATTATGCTTTCAAAAAGCAACAGCGGAGTTACAAGCGCATTATCAATCTTGACAAAAAAATCCAAATCATCATCAATGGCAACCGCCAAAATGTGGAGCAAGGCGTGGACGAACGAGGCAAATATTACAAGGTGTATTATAGTGAGGAAGAATAATTTATGACCAACGAAACCCAATTCATATTATACCAACTTCCCGATGAAGAAGGAGTAATACAAGTGCTCGTCAAGGATGAAACAATCTGGGCCACACAGAAGGCTATGGCCTCGCTTTTCGGAGTTGGTGTGCCTGCCGTCAGCAAACACTTGAAGAATGTTTTTCAGGATGGCGAATTGAACGAAAAAGTGGTTGTTTCCAAAATGGAAATAACCACTCAACATGGCGCAGTTGAAGGTCTGACGCAAACCATTGACACCAATTTCTATAACCTTGACGCGATCATCTCCATCGGTTACCGTGTCAATTCCACAAAAGCCACCAAATTCCGCATTTGGGCTACAGGCGTGCTGAAAGAGTACATCCGCAAAGGTTTCGCCCTCGACGACAACCGCTTGAAAAACCTCGGTGGCGGCCGCATTCGCGACATCCGTTCTTCGGAGAAGGTGTTTTACAGGCAAGTGCTTGATATTTATGCCACAAGCATCGACTACAATCCCAAGGCCGATATTTCCATTGAGTTTTTCAAGCGGGTGCAGAACAAGATCCATTATGCCGTGCATGGGCAAACTGCTGCCGAAGTCATTGTCAGTCGCGCCGATGCCGAAAAGGAATTCATGGGATTGATGACATTTGAGGGCGACAGACCGCATCTGAAAGATGCCGTCATTGCAAAGAACTATCTGGATGAAAAGGAATTACGGGCTATGGGACAGATTGTTTCGGGATACTTGGACTTTGCGGAACGACAAGCGGAACGTCAACAAGTGATGACCATGAAAGATTGGGCCGCGCATTTGGACAACATTTTGACCATGAGCGGAGAAAAGTTGCTTCAAGGCGCAGGGAAAGTGTCGCACCAACAAGCCATCGAACACGCCACCAACGAATACAAGAAATACCAACAGCGCACATTAAGTCAAGTGGAGAAAGACTTTTTGGAAAACATCAAGACCTTGCCGAAACAATGATTCTGGATTTGTGGGCTATGTTTGAATGACAATTGAAAAAACTCGTTACTGTTTGGTGTGATTTTGTTAATTTTGCAGCGAATTAGGGAAATTCTTGCAATGGAATCTCAAACAACGGAATACAAGCAGCAGTGGGACGACAAATACCTCGCCTATATCAGTGGCTTTGCTAATGCGCAGGGCGGGACGATTTATGTCGGTGTTGATGACAATGGCATCGTTAAGGGTTTGTCTAATGCCAAGAAACTGATGGAAGATATTCCTAACAAGGTGCATGACACTATGGGGATGATTGTCAGTGTAAACCTGTTGCAAGACAATGGGTTAGAATACATACAAATTGTTGTTCCGGCTTGCTCCATGCCCATTACTTATAGGGGAAAGTATTATTTCCGTTCGGGCAGCACATTGCAAGAGCTTGGCGGTGTCGCCCTGCATGATTTCTTGTTACAAAAGATGAATTTGAGTTGGGATGCCATGCCTTTGCCTACGGCAACTTTTGACGACCTCGACCGCTCTGCTATCGACTATTTTCTCCACTGTGCTGTTGATGCAAAACGCTTAAGTTCAGCTGTTTTGCACAACACAACTCCGCAGGTGATAAAGAATCTGCGTTTGATGAACGATCAAGGTCAGCTTACCATGGCTGCTTTGCTTTTGTTCGGCAAAGACATCTTGAAATGGTGTGGCAATGCCCAATTTCGGATTGGCCGTTTTGGGGTCGATGTCGCTGATCTCATTACCCAGGACAGTATCGCTTGCCCGCTTATTTTAATGCCCGACAGAATCATCGAGGTGTTGCGAAGCAAGTATCTCATCACACCGATTCATTATGAAGGGTTGTTGCGCAAGGAGCCTTTGGAACTTCCCGAGGAGGGGCTGAGGGAAATCCTTTGCAACGCCATTGTTCATCGCAATTACATGGGGGTCGATACCCAGATGAAAGTCTTCAATGACCATATCACGCTTTGGAACGACGGTGGCTTGCCAACCAATTTCACCATCGAAACATTGATGAATGAACATGAGTCTCGTCCACGCAACAAGCTTATTGCCAAAGTGTTCCATTTGGCTGGCTTCATCGAAACTTGGGGTAGGGGTTACGAGAAAATCACCAAGGCTTTCGTGAGTGAAGGACTGCAAGTCCCGGTTTTCGCCGAAGTCAGAGGAGGCATTTCTGCCACTATCAAGAGAGAACGGTTTATGGAACAAGAGGGCAAAAAAGAGCATCTTGACAATGAGAATTGCACTAAAGATTGCACTATAAATTGCACTAAAGACTTCATAAAAGAAAACGAATCGGAACTTACTGAAAGACAAAAAGATATTCTTTTAGTTTTAGCGGAAGACAATACCCTTTCTGCACCAAAGATTGCACTAAAGATTGCACTAAAGAAGCCTGTTTCGGAAAGAACTATTAAATATGAATTGTCCATCCTTCAGAAGAAAGGAATCATCCGCCATGAAGGAGGCCGCAAGTTAGGGCATTGGAAACTGCTTTTCCTTCCAAGTTAATCACATCATATTCATCTTTTTTGTACCTTTGCACCCAAATTTTAGAAAACTATGTTTGAAGGTTTAAGCGAAAAATTAGAACGCTCGTTCAAAGTCCTTAAGGGACAGGCCTATATCACTGAAGTGAACGTGGCCGACACGATGAAGGAAATCCGTCGCGCCTTGCTCGATGCCGACGTGAGCTACAAGATTGCCAAGGATGTTACCAACAACATCAAGGAGAAAGCCCTTGGTCAAGAGATACTTACCTCGGTGAAACCGGGTGAGATGATGGTCAAAATCGTCCATGACGAACTGGCCGAACTGATGGGCGGCGATGCCGTTGATATCAACCTGAAAGGCCAGCCGAGCATCATCTTGATTGCAGGTCTGCAAGGCTCTGGTAAGACCACTTTCTCGGCCAAGTTGGCCTCCTATCTGAAACGCAAGCGCACCAAACAAGTGCTCCTCGTGGCTGGTGACGTGTATCGTCCCGCGGCCATTGAGCAGTTGAAGGTGCTGGGCCAACAGGTTGAGGTTGAGGTATATACCGAGGACGGCAACAAGAATCCCGTGCAGATTGCGCAAAACGCCATCGAGTATGCCAAGCGCCA
>CADAVB010000059.1 GCA_902791165.1 uncultured Bacteroidia bacterium | reverse complement strand
CTGCGGCGATGATACTGCGCGAAAGCGTGGGAAAGTAGTCCGCCGCCCACCCACAACACCAACCCCGATAACTTTTGTTGTCGGGGTTCGGTGGTTTTTGAGGGAAAGGGGAAAATCAAATATCGTTTTCCTGCGATAAAATCAATTCTCTGTTTCGATGAGGTTTCGCGCTTTCATGTAGGTGTGCCATTTCTCCAAGACTTGCGTCATGTCGTCGGGGAGCTCGGAGGTGAAGAGCATTTCCTTGCCCGTGGTGGGATGCACGAACCCCAATTCCTTGGCGTGAAGGGCGTGGCGCGGTAGAATCTTGAAGCAATTGTCGATGAATTGCTTGTATTTTGAGAAGGTGGTGCCTTTCAGGATGATGTCGCCGCCATAGAGCGCGTCGTTGAACAGCGGATGTCCGATGAATTGTGAGTGGACGCGAATTTGGTGCGTGCGACCGGTTTCAAGGCGGTACTCGTTAAGTGTTACATAACCAAAGCGTTCCAAGACCTTCCAATGGGTAATGGCTTCCTTGCCGTTTTCGCCGAAAGGAAACACGGCCATGCGGCGGCGGTTGTTGGGACTGCGCCCGATATTGCCCACGATGGTGCCTTCGTCCTCGTCGAAGTCGCCCCAAACGAGGGCGTTGTAGCGACGGTGGATGCTGTGCTCGAAAAACTGTTTGGCGAGTACGGTTTGTGCCGTTTCGTTCTTGGCCACAATCATCAGGCCGGTGGTGTCCTTGTCGATGCGGTGGACGAGATAGCCGATACGGTTCTCGATGTTCTGCCCTGTCTGCTCGAAATGATAGGCCAAGCCGTGCAGCAAGGTGCCTTCAAAGTTGCCATGGGCGGGATGTACCACCAAGCCCGCTTGCTTGTTGATGATGATGACATCCTCGTCCTCGTAAACGATGTTTAAGGGTATCTCCTGCGGCTTGATGTCGGCTTCGCGTGGCGGATAGTTGAACACGATGGAAATCACGTCGTTAGGCTTCACTTTGTAGTTCTGCTTCACGGGTTCGCCGTTCACGATGATGTTGCCAGCCTTGGCCGCATTTTGTATGCGGTTGCGCGAAATGCTACTGATGCGCGAAGTCAAGAATGTGTCGATGCGCACAGTGTCTTGGCCGCCATCGACGGTGATGCGCATGTGCTCGAAAAGCTGGCCGTCCTCCTCAGAGGTTTCGGTTTGCACATCGATTAGTTCATCGTCGTCGGCCTCAATGTCTTGTTCAAACAGTTCGTCTTCGTTGGCGACCGCGTTCTCTATAATCTCGTCGTCAAAAATCTCGTCTTGAAAGTCGCTCATTTTCTGATGATGAATTTTTGGGTGATGACCTGCCCGTCGGCAGTGGTTAAGTTGAGGAAGTACATCCCGTCAGGAAGTTGACTTACAACGATTTCGCTTTGGTGTTCAGCTTGGATTACCTTGCGTCCCGTAAGGTCGTATATGGCAATATGCCCGTTCTCTGCGCCTTCAAGATGAATCGTTTGGCTGGCTGGATTGGGATAAAGGCGCACCGACGGTGTGTTTGCCATCTCTTGGACGCCAATATAGTATGATGGTCCGACCACAGGCCTAATCATCAGTGAGCCACGGGCTTCGCTTTGTTGCCACGAGCCGTTCACATTGTAGAAGTTGTATTGGCTGTTGTCGTTTGAACTGTCGAAACCGATATTGATAATGCCGTTGCCTTGTTGGACGATGCCGATATAGAAGGCTCCTGTAAGGATTACTGGTTGGTTGAAGCGATAGTAACTGAACTTATAAACTAATTCATCCCATTGTGGGCGTTGATAAGGCAATTGGTAAATCATTTCGCCTGGGCGACCGTTTTCGTCTTTCCAAACAGCGATGTCGAAATATTGGTTGTTGGCATCTTTAAGCGTGTGGTTGAAAAGCAGTTGCACCCCTTGTATGGTGTCATACTCCGACATTTCGAATTTCACGGCAAAGCATCCGTTGGCGTGTTCAACACCGTATCCCATTTCTGGAATGCCGTCGTCGTAGGCGTAATAATTGTAGAATCCTTGTCGGTAAACCATCGAGTCGATGAGGGGTGGGGTGCTGATGGAGTCGTATAGATAGTGCCGGATTTCATACGAAACAGAATCGTAGGTCATGTTGAGTGCAAAGAGTTCGCCGACGTAGGGGCAGGCTGGCGATTCTTGGTATTCTGTGCAGTTCATAAACCCTGTTTCTAGATAGGGCAAAAGGGTTACCGGTTCCAAAACGCGGGAATAGTGCTGGCTGCCGCCAATCTGATCAACCGTATAGAAATAATGTACATTGTGGGCGATGTTGTCGTGATTGGCAATGTCGAGAGCCAAACTCTCGCAGACTGCTGCATTGGGATTGGCGCGGTATTGTCGATAAGGCATGGCCTGATAACGGTTAAGGAACGATGGACGTTTTCCGGAGAAACTCAATTTCCGATAAGTCGTGTCGTTGGCGTGTCGTTGGCTATTGAGGTAAACGAAATCAATGTTCCAGATGTCTTCTTCGCCCCGATTGTTGGGATGGTTGTTGTTTTCGATGCTAGCGTAGTTATAGAAACGGAAATAGAAATGGTCGGTGAAGAACTTGATGTCGTTGATGGGAATCAGCACCTGCTTAAAATACTGGCCGTTGTTTTCTTCCACGAAGGCGTTCAGTTTTTGTCCCGGCGTGCTCCAAACATGATACCAAACCGTGTCGGCCACCGTGGTGAAAACTGAATCGCAAGGGACTGAAATAATGCCTTGGGCTTGGCTTGTTAAGGTGTCGGTGATGAGGGTGAACATACCCGAGAGGCAACTTCCGAACGACCAAACCGTATCGCCTGGAAATAAGGTGTCAATTTGCATTTGGGAAAAGATTTCTGCTACGCTATAGTTTTGATAATCAAGGTACAGAAACTCTTCGCGCTCGGTGGCAGTGCCGAATTGCAGCACGAGAGAGTCGTGTGTTTCAGGTGCGTTTCCATTGCCCTGAGGTTGGTACCAGAAACTGAGATAGACCGAGTCGGCGGGTGTTAGTGCTCTTGGTTCAGGTTCCATGATGGAATCCAAGCGGATGCGCGCCGAGGTGAGGTATTCGGCCACAAAAGCGTTGCTGATGGCATAGTCGTAAACGTGCCCGTAGGAGTCGAGGACATCGAGTGTGGCGGCATTTCGCGAAGGCGGATTCAAAGGGAAACCGTCTGTAACCAAGGCGTTGCGGTCGGTCCATTTGGTGGAGTCGGGGAACAATGATGCTTGGCTAAAATCGTCGAAAAAGGGAAGGAACAGCCCCGCGTCGTTGATGGACGAGGTTCTGTTTTGCGATGCATCGCGCTGAAAACCGGTCAATATCTCTTGGGCCTGTAGTTGGCTTGCCATACAGCCAAAGGCCAAAATCAAGCCTAATGCTTTAAAAGTCGTCTTCAAATTCTTCAGGTTCTTCATAATCGGTGGTTTCAATGGTTTCTATTATAGTGTCGATTTCAATGGGTTGCGGGGTGTTGATGATGGAATCTTCAAGAAGTAGTTCTGGCATCTCTTTTTTAAAGTCGAGTGTTCGACTCGATTGGTAGGTAACATCAATGCGGGTGCCCAGTTTGACGGTTCCCGAGCTTGGTCCTGGACTCATCCGCTTGATGCAAAGGTATTGCAGACTGTCGTTGTCTTCGTAGGTTTCTTTTCCGAGGTTCATTCCAGCAAGGTTCAGCAGTCGTTTGGCTTCTGATGCGGGCTTACCGATAAGGTTGGGTACTTTCACGTTCAGCTTGTCTTGGCCGATACCCACTTGAAGCGTGATTTTGCTGCCTTTCACTAATTCGGTGCCGGGCGCAACGGCGCGGCCTTGATAATACTGCTCAATAACGTTGTTTTTATACTTATAATCAATGTATTCAAGATATTCCACAGTCAATCCGCTAGACTCAATTCTGCCAATCGCCTCGCGCAGCGAGATGCCTTTAAGGTTGGGCATGACGGTTTTTTCGGGGGTGACGGCCACAATGATGGCATAAACGTTGCGTCCTTTCTTGATTTTAGAACCAGGCAAGGGGTCTTGTTGATAAATGCTGCCGGGTTGTTCACCTTTTGGATAAACGCTGTCGATGAGGATAAAATGGAAATCTTTCGCGAAATCATGCTTCACTTGGCGGAAGTCTTGACCCACAAAATCAGGCATGGTGTAAACCTTGTTGTGGCGCGTGTATCTGTCTAATATCCTGAATGTTAGCCATAGTAAAACCACGCATAACAACAGTATGAGGAGTAGGTTGATATAAAATTTCTTTTCCTTGAGAAAGTGTAGGCGTCCCATATTTTTGTATTTTAGCCGTGAATTTACAACTCGATTTCGAGCACTTTGTTGTGATAATTAATCGGCAAAATTACAAAAAATATGAAAAACGTAGCAATTATTTGTGGCGGCGATGGCGGAGAGTTTGAGATTTCCGTCAAAAGCGCCCAAGTGGTGAAGCAAAACCTAAATCCGGAATTGTATAATTCGAAGATTATTGTGGTTTCAAAAAAAGGGTGGTACGGCCTTTTGAAGGATGGTACCCGTGTGGACGTCGATAAGAATGATTTTTCCATTTCTGTTGGCGGCCATAGGACGAAATTCGATGTGGCTTTCAATGCCGTGCATGGCGAGCCAGGCGAAAACGGGCCGCTGTCGGGTTATCTGGAGATGCTGGGCATTCCTTCCACTTCATCGCCCATGACTACCTGTGCCCTCACGTTCCACAAGGACTTCTGCAAGCGCGTGGTGGCATCTTACGGTGTGAAGGTGTCTCCCTCTATATTAATTAATGAAGGTGAAAAATATGACACCGATGAAATCGTCAAACAGTTGGGGCTGCCTTTGTTCGTCAAGCCGACCTGCAACGGCTCCAGTGTGGGTGTGACCAAGGTTAAAACGGCGGAAGATCTTGGTCCTGCGATATTTACGGCGCGAGCGGCGGGCGGTCAGGTGATGTGCGAGAAGTTCGTCAGTGGGCGCGAGTTCGGCTGCGGTGCGATGAACTACAAGGGCAAAATGATGGTATTCCCGCTCACCGAAATCATCAGCAAGAACGAGTTTTTCGACTACGAGGCCAAATACACTGCCGGCAAGTGCGACGAAGTAACGCCCGCGCAAGTCGATGAGGATACCGAAATCGAAATCAAGGCGACCACGGCGATGCTGTACGAGAAATTGGAATGTAGAGGCTTCGTCCGCATGGACTACATCGTCAGCGATGAAGGCGTGTTCTTCATCGAGGCAAACATTGTCCCCGGAATGTCGGAGGCGAGCATCATTCCTGCGCAGGCGCGATGCTTCGGCCTGTCGCTGGGGCAATTGTTTGAAATGGCGATAGAGAACGTGTTATAATTCGGAATTATGAATGCAGAATGCGGAATAGGCAAGGCTCAACGTCGCTTTGCGCTATTCCGCATTCCTAATTCCGCATTCCTAATTCCGTATTCCGCATTACACGGTTAGAATGTCTTTAGACTTCAACTCGGTGAGTTCGTCAATTTTCTTGATGTACTTGTCGGTGAGTTTCTGGATTTCCTCTTGCAGGAACTTCGATTCGTCCTCCGAAATCACGTCTTTTTCCAATTTCTTCGCGTC
This sequence comes from uncultured Bacteroidia bacterium, assembly GCA_902791165.1. Taxonomy (GTDB): domain Bacteria; phylum Bacteroidota; class Bacteroidia; order Bacteroidales; family F082; genus Limimorpha. The sequence goes on along the minus strand of CADAVB010000059.1, from coordinate 6,435 downwards.
GTCGTTGGCGTTGCGGCGGATGCCACGGATGCCGACTTTGGCTTCTTCGGCGGCAGTTTTGGTGCGCTTCACCAAATCCTTACGGCGTTCTTCGGTCAAAGCGGGTACTGCAATACGCAGGATTTCGCCGTTGTTGATGGGGTTGAAGCCCAAGTTGGCGTTCAAGATGGCCTTGGCGATGTTGCCGAGTGCGCTCTTGTCGAAGGGTTGCACCACAATCATGCGCGCGTCGGTGCAGCCGATGTTGGCGGTCTGCTCGATGGGCACTGTTGTGCCGTAGTATTCAACCATAACGCCGTTCAGCATGGCTGGACTGGCCTTGCCTGCCCTAATGCCCTGAAATTCATGCTCCAAGTGCTTGATGGTGTTGTCCATGCTTTCAGTGGCCTCGTCTAATACAAATTGAGAATCTTCAGTCATAGGTTTATTAAATTTGGACGCAAAAATAAACAATTTTTTGATGTTGGGGTATTTGTTTGTTGAATTGAAGCTGTTTTTTCACTCGTTTCGATTGGTTTGTTGGGATTGAAGGCAAGCGAACTTGTGCCAACAAAAAGAATTACAGCCACCACCAAGGCGTTTTGCCAAGGCGACAAAGTGCGGTTCTTGAATAGCGAAAATGCCGCCATGATTAGGAGTGGATAGTTGAAAATCAGCGTGTTATACTGTAAAATTGGTTCTCGAAACAGGGAATAGGCCAAGGCGGCACCAAAGATGATGACAAACCATGCGATGACCATCCAGCGGAGAGGACTGCGACTTTTGTTGCGCTTGCCGAGAATGAGCGGCAGAAGGATGATGATGCCCACGGAAAATATGAATAATGGGGAATCGTTCATCGTGAATTGGATGAAATCGGTGAGGAATGTGGCTGTCGGTACGCTAAGACATGTGCTATTGACGCCAACCGGAAAAAGCATTGGGGACGCATACAATAGTGTGGGGACGGAGAGAATCAGGGATGGTATTCCGCTGATACAGTATGGTTTGCGCCGTTCCTTGGAAAGGAAAAACAAGCCTGTGAGAAAAACAAGTAAGGCTTGGGCAAGGGCGAAAAACTGAGTTGCCGAGCAAGCCAAGATGGAAAGTGCCATACCAACATAAATGCCCGCATTGTTTTTTTTCGCCGAGAAAAGAATCTTTGACCAAAACCAAGCTGTCAGGAGGACGAAAAACAAGCCCATGATATGTGGCAACGCAACATGGTTCACGGCAAACTGGCTAACGGCAAAAAAAGCACTGGTAAACAAGCCTACTTTACGGTTGAACCACTGCCGCCCGATGTCATAAATGAGGTAAACGGAGCAGGTTCCAATCAGGGCGAGAGGTACATTGCCCAACTTCCACAAACGCAACGCAATAGCCACGACCATAATGACCGATAGAATTGCAAGGTCTATGGTTTTGTTGGAACGGTTGTGGACTTTTCTGAGGTGGTGTTTCCGCTCGCTCATTTCGTTACCAGCGTTCCAATGTTCTCACCGCGAAGCACTTTCATCAGATTGCCTCGTGTGTTCATGTCGAAGACATACATCGGCATATCGTTTTCCTTGCACATCGTGAAGGCGGTCATGTCCATCACCTTCAGATTGCGCTGGTAGGCTTCGTCGTAGGTGATGTGATCGAACTTGGTCGCGGTGGGGTCTTTTTCGGGGTCGGCGGTGTAGATGCCGTCCACGCGGGTGCCTTTCAGGATGATGTCAGCTTTGATTTCCACGGCGCGAAGAGCCGAACCCGTGTCGGTGGTGAAGAAGGGATTGCCCGTGCCGGCACCCATCACCACGATGTGGCCTTCCTCAAGCAGGCGGATGGCCTTGGCGCTGCTCATCGTGTCGGCGATGCGGTCGATGTAAAGTCCTGCCAAAAGCGTGGCTTTCTGCCCCTTGCTCTGCAAGGTGGATTGCATGGCCATCGAATTGATGACGGTGGCGAGCATACCCATGTAGTCGCCTTGGATGCGGTCCATGCCTTTCGAGGCACCTTGCAGGCCGCGATAGATGTTGCCGCCGCCGATGACGATGCCGATTTGCACTCCGGCCTTTGCCGCTTCGATGATTTCGTCGGCGTAGTCGTTCAGTCGTTGCGGGTCGATGCCGTATTGTTGGCTGCCCATCAGGGCCTCGCCGCTGAGTTTCAGTAATACTCTGTTGTATTTCATGTTCTTGGGATTTAAAGATTTCAAGATTTCTTGAGATTCAGTTGAGCGACAAAGATACGGTTTTTATGGAAAGGGAAGGCTATTTTTCTCGTTTCATCGGAAAACGCAGTTTATTAAGGCCTAATTTTATAGGAAAAACGCAGTTTTTGTTTTGTAATTCGGTGAAAATGTGTAATTTTGCGTTTGTTGAAAAATTAGTATTGCAACCATGAGCGTAGATTTAACCTATTACATCGAATTCAAGGACAAAGACGATCCTGAATGGAAATTGTTGTCGTATCTGATACCCAAGCACAAAAGGAGGTGGCATCGGGACGAGGATGACGAAGACACGGTCATAATGGATAATGGCGATAGGTATGAACTTGCGCATCATGATTCCATACAAGGAACCCCAAGGGATTTGTTCTCCGAAAACGATGAAATATCGGGTCGAGGATTTCCCAAGGACATCAGCAAGGAGTTGGACAGTATATTGGAAAAGGAATACGAAAAATACGCTGTCGATTATGGCGATGGTGAAAAGCGCGATTGGCGCTGGGGCAAGTCGTATGCGCTACTGTCTGAGTTGTACTCGATTTACAAACAAGAGTATAACGAGGCTTTTGAAAGGTACATGAAAAGGCGGATGGACTCGCGTTTCGACTACATCAATGGCCGATTCGACAGGATGGAACGATTGTTGGAGCAGAAGAAAGTTGCCAAACTGAAACCCTTTGAAAAGGAAGAAGAATGGTTTGACGACGAGGATTCATGGGAAAAAGAGTCGCTTAACGATGCTATGTGGTTCGGCAAATGGCTGTATGGCATCAACACGCTGGTTGACTTTGCCACGGGCGGTTGGTACAGTCCCGATGAAATTAGGGTCGTTTGTTATTTGAGTTGAAAGATTACCTAAAATAGGTCATTTGTCCTGAAGCATAAAAAAACCGAGCGGAACCCAACAAGATTCCGCTCGGTTTTCATTAGGTTGGATGTCGCTTATTCCATAGCGTTCTCAAACCTTCCGTGGCATTGCTTGTACTTCTTGCCGCTTCCGCAGGGGCAGGGGTCGTTGCGGCCCACTTTCACCTCTTTGCGGATGGGTTGGGTGACTTGCTTCTGCTGCGTGTCGCTGTGCGACTGTGCCAGCAGGTCTTGCCGTTGCTCGCGAATCTTCGACTTGTCGATGCCTTGCGGGCCGCGCGACTCGCGCACGGCATTCGGGTCTTGTGTCGGGATGTCGGCGCGCATCAGGAAGGAGATGACGTCCTCGTTGATCTTTTCAACCATGGCCTTGAACAGGTTGAACGACTCCAACTTGTAAATCACCAGCGGGTCTTTCTGCTCGTAGGTGGCGTTTTGCACCGATTCCTTCAGGTCGTCGAGTTCGCGGAGGTGTTCCTTCCAAGCGTTGTCGATGAGGCCGAGGGTGATGCTCTTCTCGATGCAGAGGTTCACTTCGCGGGCACCATTTTCGACCGCTTTCTTTAGGTTCACGATGACGTTCATGCCACGTTTGCCGTCGGTAATCGGGATGGCGATGTTCTCGAAATGAGTCTGGTTCTCATACACATTCTTGATGACGGGCAGGGTCTTTTCGCCGATGATGCGAGCCTTTTCCTTGTAATGTTCCAAGGCGGCGTCGAAGAGTTTTTCGGCCAATTCCTTGGTCTTCAGGCGGTCGAATTCCTCCTCGCTGAAGGGCGCGTCGATGCCCATGCTCGAAAGGAGTTCCATCTTGAAGCCCTCGTAATCCTTGGCATCCTGATATTCCTCGATGAGTTTCTCGCCGAAGTCCATCATCATGTTGTTGATGTCGATGGAAAGACGCTCGCCAAACAAGGCATGACGGCGTTTCTTGTAGATGACCTCACGCTGCGAGTTCATCACGTCGTCGTATTCAAGTAAATGCTTACGCACGCCGAAGTGGTTCTCCTCGACCTTCTTCTGAGCCTTCTCAATTTGCTTCGTAATCATCGGATGCTGAATGACTTCGCCTTCCTGCAAGCCCATGCGGTCCATGATGCCCGCGATGCGCTCGGAACCGAACATACGCATCAAATTATCTTCCAAGGAAACATAGAATTGCGAACTACCCGGATCGCCTTGACGGCCGGAACGACCGCGCAACTGACGGTCAACACGGCGCGACTCGTGGCGCTCTGTGCCGATGATGGCCAAGCCGCCGGCTTCCTTCACGCCAGGGCCAAGTTTGATGTCGGTACCACGACCAGCCATGTTGGTGGCGATGGTCACGGTGCCCGCCTGACCAGCTTCCTTGACGATTTGGGCCTCCTTGAAGTGCAACTTGGCGTTCAACACATTGTGCGGGATGCCCTTGCGGGTCAGCATACGGCTGAGCAACTCGGAGATTTCCACCGAGGTGGTACCAACCAGCACGGGACGACCCGCATTGACCAAACTCTGAATCTCGTCGATGACGGCGTTGTATTTCTCGCGCTTGGTCTTGTAAATCATGTCCTCTTGGTCGATACGGGCAATCGGTCTGTTCGTCGGGATGACGACCACATCGAGTTTGTAGATGTCCCAAAACTCGCCCGCTTCGGTTTCGGCGGTACCGGTCATACCGGCCAGTTTGTGGTACATGCGGAAGTAATTCTGCAAGGTGATGGTGGCGTAAGTCTGCGTGGCGGCTTCCACCTTCACGTTTTCCTTGGCCTCCACGGCTTGGTGCAGACCATCGCTCCAACGGCGGCCTTCCATGATACGGCCCGTCTGCTCATCCACAATCTTAACCTTGTTGTCGATGATGACGTAATCGACATCCTTTTCAAACAAGGTGTAGGCCTTCAGCAGTTGTTGCACGGTGTGCAAACGATCCGATTTTTCAGCGAAGTTACGCATCAACTCGGCCTTGCGCAACACTTTTTCGTCGTTGCTGAGGCCAGAGTGCTCCAAATCGGCAATCTCGGCACCCACATCGGGAATGATGAAGAAAGCGGGGTCATTGTAGGCCTGCGCCAATTGCTCGCTGCCCTTGTCGGTGAGGGTCACGGTGTTCAGTTTCTCGTCGATGACGAAATACAACTCGTCGTCGATGATGTGCATGTTCTCGTTGCGGTTCTGCATGTAGAAGCCCTCGGTCTTCTGCATCAGGCTCTTCATGCCTTCCTCGCTGAGGAACTTGATGAGGGCGTTGTTTTTTGGCAGACCGCGATAGGCGCGGAAGAGTTGGTCGGCGCCGTGTTTCTTTTCGTCCTCGGTGGCGTTGGGGTCGGTGAGGATGCGCTTGGCTTCGGCCAAGATGCCGGTCACATAGCGTTTTTGAGCTTCGTACAACTTGACGACATCGGGCTTCAGTTGGTCAAATTCTTGTTGGTCGCCGCGCGGCGTAGGACCGCTGATAATCAACGGGGTACGGGCATCGTCAATCAACACGGAGTCAACCTCGTCCACGATGGCATAGTGGTGTTTGCGCTGCACCAATTCTTCGGGGTTGCCTGTCATGTTGTCACGCAGGTAGTCAAAGCCGAACTCGTTGTTGGTGCCGTAGGTGATGTCGCAGTTATAAGCGCGGCGACGTGCGGCGGAGTTAGGCTCGTGCTTGTCGATGCAATCCACGGTTAGACCGAGGAACTCGTACATCGCGCCCATCCATTCGGAGTCACGCTTGGCCAAGTAGTCGTTCACGGTGACCACATGCACGCCCTTGCCCGCCAAGGCGTTAAGATAAACTGGCAACGTGGCCACGAGGGTCTTGCCTTCACCAGTGGCCATCTCAGCAATCTTGCCTTGGTGCAGCACGATACCGCCGATGATTTGGCAATCGTAATGCACCATATCCCAAGTCACCATATTGCCGCCGGCCATCCAGCTGTTCTTGAAATAGGCCTTGTCGCCCACGATAGTAACGTGCTCGTATTTGGCGGCCAATTCGCGGTCGAGGTCGGTGGCGGTCACCTCTACGGTCTCGTGTTCGCAGAAGTATTTGGCGGCAGCCTTCACCACCGAGAACGCCTCGGGAAGAATCTCGTTCAGTGCCTCCTCGATATGGTCAAGTTCCTGTTTTTCAAGTTTATCGATTTGGTTGTAGAGTTTCTCCTTCTCGTCGGGGTCCATGTCGAAGTTGGCTTCGGCCTTGGCTTTCAGCTCGGCGATTTCGGCCACCTCTGCTGCGGTCTTGTTCTTGATGTATTCCTTGAATTCTACGGTCTTATGTCTCAGGCTGTCGATGTCGAGTTTCACGATTTGCTCGTAAGCCTTGAGTGTCTTTTGGAGTATGGGCTGCAGGGCCTTGTTGTCACGCGAGGCCTTGTCGCCGAAGAGTTTCTTTA
>CADAVB010000058.1 GCA_902791165.1 uncultured Bacteroidia bacterium | reverse complement strand
TGTTAAAGGAAATTCTTCAAAATGATTAAGGAGGAAAGAAAAATGAAAAAGATAGTATCAACATTCATCGCATTTCTTTTGGCCACCTCTTTACAGGCTGAAATCATAAGGACCACTGTGAACCTCCCATTTGAGAACGGCACCATCAAGGTGGAGGTCGTGCTCAACACCATCGACAAAGTGGCCACCATCGGAACGGGTTACAACGCCTGCATCCCCCAATATGCCGAAGGCAAGATGCATATCCCTTCCACCCTTACCCACAACAACACCACCTACACCGTCACGGCTATAGCACCAGTGGCCTTCCGCTTCTGCACCAGGCTGACCGAAGTGGAGATTGACGAGGGCGTGACCACCATAGGCAACTACGCCTTTGTGGGCTGCCTCGACATGGAGGCCATCAGCCTGCCTTCGACGGTCACCCAAATCGGCGGCGGCGCCTTCTGCAAGCTGCCCAACCTGGTGGCCATGAAATGTGCTGCCACTACGCCGCCCACATGGAAATGGTACGACGTGTTCCAAGTGGATGGCTCCAACGATGGCCGTCATGCAGATTTGAAGCTCTATGTGCCAACCGGCAGCGAGAGTGCCTACCAAGCCGCCAAGAACGACTACTCCTGGACCTGCATGAACACCTCAACGACCCCTTACACATGGAACAAAACCGAGACACGCTCGCAGGTGGGCTGGGGCAGCTATTTCAACGTCATCCGCTCGTTAGAGCAATGGGATGTGGACCACAGCATCAGCATCTACACCGTGGACGACCTGATAAACTTCCGAAACAAGGTAAATTCAGGCACCACCTACAACAACTATGTGGTGAAGTTGGAAGCCGACCTCGACCTTGCCGGTGTAACCTGGACGCCTATCGGACGTGTGACAGAAGAAAATGACAAATTCTACGATTTCTACGGCACCTTCGACGGACAAGGGCACACCATCAGCAATCTGACCGTCGGTGACGATGGTAGCTACACCTCAAATAATGGCCATAACAAAGGGCTCTTTGGCGGCACCCGCAACGCCACGGTGAAAAACCTCATCATGGAAAATGCCACGATTAAGGGAAACTATTTTGTGGGAGCCGTCATCGCACACGCCCAAGCCAGCACCACCGTCGAGAACGTTTTGGTGAAAAACAGCAACGTGACCGGTCGCCTCTTCACGGGCGGTATCATTGGCGGTGCGGAGGATTATAATAACGATGGCTACTGCGAACTCCGCATGAACGGATGCGTGGTTGAGGGCGGTTCGGTGACCTCCGTGTTCAATGAATGTTATGATGGCGAATCGTATTTCTGTTATACTCATCCATCATGGGGTGCTGCGGGAGGACTGATAGGTTTTGCCCAATACGCATGGTTCACCAATTGCGCCAATCTCCAAACCAAAGTGACTTGGAGCAGTGCGCAAGTAACAAATACAGATTGGATAAATTTAATCGACCGTCAAGTTTGCCGTGGCGCACTTGTGGGCTATCAAGACGAAGATGTTCCTACAGGCCAAAAATCCATGGCTTATTGCTATGCCCATCTTCACTCCGAAAACAGTTTGACAAGAGAAAATTATCTGTATGAAAGTATTATATCCGACCTTGATTCATTCCGTCTATATGGTAACCCCAAATGGTGGAATGGCCAAAATTGGAGCCGTGACCCCGAAGAAGTGGCAGCAAATAGCAGTGAATATGAATTGGAAAGCATGCAGCTACAAAAGACACTGACCACAGGCAATCCCGGACAATGGGCATTCTATGGAGATGGACTGCCTTGGCCTGCCTATTTCGCTTACAAAGCCTACGGCGATTTGGATCCAAGCTGGGGTTATGTGGTTTATCTGCCTTACGGTATCACCATCAATAGGCCGAACTATCTGACCATTGACAACAACACCAGTTCGCAATACGATGACGAAGGCAACACCTACACTACCGACAGCCTCATCCTCCCCCGCAATATCCAAGGCAACGATTTTCAACTGCCCATTGGCAAAGTTCAGATTACCGCTTTGAACGGTGTCGTCAACCGACGCAAGCTCACCGCCACGCTGAACGGCACACAGGAGGTCACCACCGTGCATCCTGTTTATGCACGAGATGAAGACAACATGCTCATCCTCGACCCGCACGGCAACCCAGTGCAAGCAACCGACTCCGACGGATCACCGATGACGGAATCCGTAACGGAATCTGCCTCTTTATATACCCCCGAGGGCTACACCCTATACTTGCCATACACCACCACACTCACTGGCAACTGCAAGCTTTATCAGCCGACAGCATGGGATGAAGCCACGTCAAGAATAACCTTCACCCGCGTGGAAAACAATGTCGTACAGGCCTACAAACCTTATTACGTGATAGTTGAAGAGGGCGAGGTAAGCCTCAGCACCAGCACAACAACCGTTATTGGTGTTGAGCCTGCAGATAATGGAGTGATTCATATAAACGGTGGTTCTGTTTCTTTAGATTACTTGGGAAATATAAATAATGAGAAAAAGTATCCCGCAAGCAATCATCCCTTTTATACTCTAAACGGAAATCAATGGGTTAAAACAGAAAACGGTATCTTTATTGATAGCTGGAATGCCTATTTTATCGCTGATGGGATAAACGTCGACAGCTTCACCATGGATTTCGAAGACAACACCGTCATCAACCTTGAGGTAACAGGCCACGGCGACAGCGGAAACGGCGGCTGGGCGTTCATCTCGTCGCCCGTTGAAGGCAGCATCGAGCCTTCGGAAGTCGAAAACCTTGAAGGTTGGATGGTCCAAAACGGACCGTACAACTACGACCTCTACCGCTTCAACCAAAGCGCGGATTTGGAATGGGAGAACTACCACAAGCACGACACGGAGCAAGATCCTTTCAAGCTCGTCAATGGCCAAGGCTATCTCTACGCCCGCAATGAAACGAGGACTTTGACTTTCCGAGGAACATTCAACACCGACAACACCAAAACCGTCAATCTCGTATATGATGCCAACGCTACCTTCGCTGGCTGGAACTTGGTGGGCAACCCCTTCCCCGTGGAGGCCAATGTCAGCCAAAGCTACTATAAGATGAACGAATCCGGCACCGACATCAAGGCAGAATTGAGCAGTGGGCCTGTTGCACCTTGCACGGGTATCATGGTGCAAGCCACGGCAGAAGACCAAAGTGTCACCTTCGAAAAAACGGGTGACGCAAAATCGCGTGCTGGCTCGAAAGGCCAAGGCGGCCTGCAACTGACTGTGGCCAAGGCTGGCACAAAAGCCGTCGAAGACAAGGCCATCGTGAGCTTCGACAAAGGCGAGCAACTCGGCAAGTTCGTCTTCAACAAAGACAACGCCAAGCTTTATTTCGCACAACAAGGTCATGACTACGCCATCACTTACAGCGACCGACAAGGCGAGATGCCACTCAACTTCAAGGCAGCCACAAACGGCGAATACACGATTGCGGTCAGCCCCGAGAACGTGGAATTAGGCTATTTGCACCTCATCGACAACCTCACGGGCACCGACGTGGACTTGCTGCAAACGCCTGAATACACGTTTGACGCAAGAACAAGCGACTACGCCTCGCGCTTCCGCATCGTGTTCTCGGCCAAGGGCACCAACGGCGACGACAACGGCAACTTCGCCTTCTTCGACGCTGCCGGCGACCTCGTCATCACCGACGCCACCATCGGCGCCACGCTACAAATCATCGACGTGATGGGTAGGGTTATCCGTAGTATAGACGCTGCGCGCAATATCTCCACAAAGGACATGACCGCTGGCATCTATATGCTGCGCCTCTTCAATGGCAACAACGTGAAAACACAAAAAATTGTGATTGAATAAATCCTGTCTGTAGGGCTGCCGTATCACGACAGCCCTACAGCATTAATCATCTGATAGAAACAAGAGTCCCATGACTGGAACCCACCTGCTCATATTAGTCATCATCCTGGTTTTTGTGGTTGCTTTCATCATCACCGTATTGGTGCTGAACGATGGCACGAAAAAGATTATTTCTGCCAATGCCAAACTGGTGGAAAACCTTAACGCCCTGCTCGACCAGAACAAGCGGCACGACGACGACAAAAAAGAACTGAAACACCACATCAACGAATTGGAAAAGCAGCTGAAGCAAAAAAACGACGAGGAGGTCACTCTGCTGCGCGAACAGACGCACCAATACCGGGAGAACATCGAACTGACCGCCGACATGAGCGACGAGGACCTGATGGCCTGGATTGACCAGAAAATGGACGAAACACACCTCTACACCGATGCGGAACTCACCCTGAAAACCATGGCCAATTCCCTCGGCCTGACGCAACGGCGACTCGGCGCATTGTTCAAAAACAACCCAAAACATTCCAGTTTGGGCGACTACATCAACGAGAAACGCCTTTTGCAAGCTTGCAACTTGCTGCGCGAAAAGCCCGATTGGACCATTGAAGCCGTTGGAGCTGAAGCAGGATTCGGCAGTCGGCGCACCTTCCAAATGGAAATGAAACGCCGCTTGGGCATCACGCCTTTGCAGTATCGGCAGGGCGCGAAATCAGCACCCGACGCTGCATCCATGCATATATCACAATGACAGCAATGGTGGGAATCTCCATCGGCAGGTTGGCCAAACCCGACTCAGGACCCACCAGCAGGAAAGAGATAACGGGTATAATGCTGGAAATAAGAATGTAGAGTACCATCCAAAGACCCACCTGACGGAGTCGGCCTCGATAACCAAAGGCAATAGCGCAACCTAAAGGCACATAGACCAACATCAGCGAAACGGCCACAGGCAAGCCAACGCTGAACATAATCGACGGAATCAATTCCGTGAAAAACCCAGCGAGGTTGAGCGCAATGACCACCCACCACCATGCCGTGAACGGACGATAAAGCGGCTTCATGCCACGCATTAGTCCGACATACATCACCACTGGCCCGAAAGTATTGATGACGGCAACCGCCCATGATGCATGAGTCCCCATCCAATGCATCTGCGGCGACCAATTGATGGCAGCCTGCAAGAGATAGCACACAAAAGCCGCCTCGATGAGCCAGCGCGGCAAGCCACTGTCCACATAATCCACGTGACTTCGGCTTTCAACGCTTTCAACCTTTTCGATATGGGTTTGTCCTTTTGCTTCCATGGCTGCAAAGATACGCTTTTATTGGATTCTGCAACACTGCCTAACGCGACTCCCAAAACTCCACCCCTTTCACGCCGATTTCCTTCGGGTCAAAGACAGGTTCCTTGCCTTCTTTCTTCTGGCGTTCGTATGATTTTAGTGCCTTGAACGCTTTCGGTGAGAGCAACAAAATGGCAATGATGTTCACCCATGCCATGGCACCCACGCCCGTGTCGCCGAGATCCCAAATCATCTTGGCTTCGTAGAGCGACCCGACGAAGACCATCGCCACCGTGCCGAGGCGCAACACCCAAATCAGGACTTGCTCCATTTTGCCCTTTCCGAAGAGATAAACGAGGTTGGTTTCGGCGTAGTAATAGTAGGCCATAATTGTCGTGAAGGCGAAGAAAAACAGGGCAACCGAAACGATGATGCCGCCCCAGTTGGCGCCCAAAAGCGTACCCAAAGCGGCGGAAGTATAGCTCACGTCAGGCGCACCCAATTCAGCACCTTGGGCAGCAATGAGCAGCTCGCCCGAAGGCCCGAAAACATTATAGGTCTTGCAGGCCAAAATCATCACGGCGGTGGCGGTGCAAACCAACAAAGTGTCGATATACACCGAAAACGCTTGCACCAAGCCCTGCTTGACGGGATGCGACACCTTGGCCGCGCCCGCCACGATGGCACCCGTGCCTTGTCCGGCTTCGTTACTATAAATACCGCGCTTCACGCCCCAAGCGATGGTCGCACCAAGGATGCCTCCCAAGGCCTGATTCATGCCAAAAGCGCTGTGAATCATATCCATAAACACGGATGGCACCTCGCGGATATGGAAAGCCAGCACCACGAGCGAGAGCAAAACGTACAAAACGGCCATGAAGGGTGCCACGATTTGCGCCACGTTGGCGATACGCTTCACGCCGCCCATCACCACGAGGCCGATGAGCAAGGCGACCGCCGCGCCAATCCATGCCGAATTGACATGGAAGGTGTTGGCAAACGAGATGGCGATGCCGTTGGACTGCACTGGCGGCAAAAACCAGCCGCAGGCCAGCACCGAAATGGCCGCGAAGAATATCGCTAACCACTTGCATTTCAAGCCTTTCTCGATGTAATAGGCTGGTCCACCTCGAAACTGGCCTTTGTGCTCCTCCTTATAGATTTGTGCCAAAGTCGCCTCGGAGAACGCCGAGCCTGCGCCCAAAAAAGCGATAATCCACATCCAGACGATGGCTCCCGGACCGCCGTAGCCAATGGCCGTGGCCACACCCACAATGTTGCCCGTTCCCACGCGCCCTGAAAGGGCCATAGAAAACGCCTGAAACGAGGTGATACCCGTCTTTTGACTCTTGTCCGTCGAGAAAAGCAAACGCGCCATCTCTCCGAAACGACGCACTTGCACGAAGCGCGTTCCAACTGAGAAATATAACCCTGCCAAAAGACAGATGGCCACTAACGCTGGACTCCAGACGTAGCCGCTGATTGTATGAATGAGTTGTTCCATATAGAGTTTTGTTTTAGAATTGCATTTCGACTAAACTTCGACTAAATTTTAACCAATTAACATTAAATTAAACAATTGACTAACAGTATATTGAAACAAATTTCGTATTCAAGTTCGACTAAGACAGGGCTAAACTTCGACTAAAACCCACTTCTTTTTCTCCGACAGCCTAATAATCCCTTCTTTTTTCAAGCCAGACAATAAATTCCCGATTTTCCTAATCTTTTGTTCATCGCTCAAAACGTCTGACAATTTGGATTGGAGCAGCGTGTTCAGCTCGGCTCTCGTCGCGCCACCAAAAGAACGCAAATATGAAACAATCATTTTCTTGAAATGCTGATCATTGAAACTCTTGTTTTTGATGTATTCCATCTTCAACTCATTATTGTCTGAAGTCTTTGCTGCATACTCCGACAAATACAAGTTGGGGTAACGGCCTTCAATGAAATGCAATTTGCGCAGACGCGCAACCTCTTCTTTGCCAATCACCTCGTGCTTTTGCACTGCATCAAGTGCAATACAATCGCCAAGCGACAAGTCAGGATTGGCCTTCAACAGCCGATAATACCTCTCATCAATGATTCTGCCATAGATTTTCACGGTAACCTCCCTTTTTTCCTCTTCGATATGAAAATCAGGCATTGGAAAGAACCTTTTCCTCTGCTCGGTAAAAACCTTCCGAATCCCCCGCCCTATAGTGTCAATCATATTGAAATTGACCATCCCTTGGCATAAGGCATGGTTGCGATAGAATTTTTGTGGACCTACTTGTTCAATGGCATTTTGAACCGTGCCTGGCAGAAAAGAACCACCGTTTGAGAATGTCACCGAATCAGGCGACTCAACCATTGTAATCCGCTCTTGCATCATGTAGTCCTGATGGGCAATACAGTTGTGGAGAATCTCACGAATACTATACTCATCGTATTGTTTAACGACGTCAGGAAACAGTGTTCCGCCCGGCATAATGCGCTGGTTAAGGTTACGAATTTTCGCGAGTGCTTCGTCCACGGTCAACAAAAAAGGGATGGAAAAATGTTCGTAGTCCTGCTTTTCGCCATGCCCATCCACGAGCACCCAAGTGATGTTCGCAATTGCAGGAGAAATGAGATGGGCAGAAGTGGGCTTCCCAAGCAACAGAACGGCTGAATTGGTCAAATGCCTCTTGACGGCAACGCCAGCCCTTCCCAAAAGCTCCATGTCGTCCCAAGCGTCAACCTCATTGGCCAGGCGAGGATGAACCGCCTTGAATTCTTCACGAGCCTTTTTCAAAGCCAAAGGTTCCAAGTCCTCTATTGTGGCCTCTTCTGCGATTTGCCTCGACCAATCCTCATCTATCGTCTGTCTGCGGATTTCGTCATACTTGTTCATATCCAAGGCCACCAAACTCTCGCCTCGTCGACCATAGAAATGACCCTGCCACGCAACGGGAATACCGCGAGATGCCGGAGGGATTTGGAACAACAAAACGCGCTTGCCTTCCTCCTCCAGTTCAAATATCTCACGGAATGTATTGCCTCCCGTAGTGTGTTGTGCCAAATCATGCTTCAGTTTTTGAAGGCTTTTCGCTCCGTTCTTGTATGTAGTCCCTACAACTTCCCGACTCTTATCGTGGACACCGAACACCAACCATGCAAAATCCTTTTTTCGCAGATTGGCCTCGTTGCTCAACGCGGAGAAATACTTGCCTAAATCATCGAAATCAAAGCCGTTTTCCGCCTTCTTGAACTCCACCACCTCATTCTCACAATGATAACGAAGCATTTCGAATAAAGAATGTTGGGATTGTTCCATAGTGAAACCATATTTTGAAGCCTCAAAAATACAACTTTATATGAAGCAAATCCTATATTTGTCGCAAAAACTGGTAACTTGAGGAAACGTCACATCGCCTCCGCCATCAAACCCTTCCGCCCAAGCAGGCTGAAGATAGTGATTACCCTAATTGGTTTTGTTTTGACTATACAAGCATTAAAACAAATTTTCGGTCGTTTGTGGAGAATTTGTTCGGTCGTTTGTGGAAATTTGCCAACCCGTCACCTCGTCAAGCAAACATCCAAATCCCTAATCAAGGCCTCTTTGTCCAAATGCTGCCCAATGAAGACGAGTTTCTGCATACGGTCGCCGTAGGTGTCGTCCCAGTCGCGGCGAAGGGTGGGCTCGCGGTCCATAAAGGCCTCCAACTCGTCAGCGGGCATAGTGGCAAACCACTGGCCAGCATCGCGCAGTTGCACCTGCTTGCCCGCCTGCTCGAAGATGTAGCAGACATCGTATTCGTTCTTAAAGTAGCAAATGCCCTTCACACGAATGACGTTCTTCGGCATCTTGCGGGCCACAAACTCATCGAAACGCGCCATATTGAACGGCTGGCGACGGTAATACACAAAGGTGCCAATGCCGTATTCCTCCACCTCGCCGCCTTCGTGGTCGTGGTGATGGTGGTGATGGCCGTGTTCCTCTTCATCGTCATCATCGTGGTCGTGATGATGGTGATGATGCTCGTGTTCGTCCTCATCCTCGTCTTCGTCGTGATGATGATGTTCTTCTTCCTCCACGGCACCTTCCACTTCCTTAATCCAAGTGGCGGAAGTGGCCACCTTGTCGAAGTCGAACATCTTGGTATTCAGAATCTTGTCGAAGTCCACATCGCCGTAGTCGCAAGTAATGATTTCGGCGGTGGGCTGCAAGGCGCGGATGATGCTCTTCACGCGCCCCAATTCCTCTGGCGTGACTTCCGAAGCCTTGTTGAGCAAGATGATATTACAGAACTCAATCTGCTGGATGACAAGGCTTTCCAAGTCGTCCTCAGCCAAGTTTTTCTTCATCAGGTCGTCGCCACAGCCGAACTCGCTCTGCATCCGCAAGGCATCCACCACGGTCACGATGCAGTCCAAGATGGGCAAGCCGTCCTTGGTGAGTTGCCACGCCATTTGCGGGAAAGAGCAAATCGTTTGCGCAATCGGCTCCGGCTCGCAGATGCCGCTGGCCTCGATGACGATGTAGTCGAACCTCTGCATGACGATGATTTCGTGCAGTTGCTGAATCAAGTCCATCTTCAAGGTGCAGCAGATGCAACCGTTCTGCAAGGCCACAAGGCTGTCGTCTTTCTGCCCCACCACGCCGCCTTTTTCAATCAGGTCGGCATCGATGTTCACTTCGCCTATGTCGTTGACAATCACAGCGAACTTAATGCCCTTGCGGTTGTTCAATATCTTATTGACCACGGTGGTCTTGCCGCTGCCAAGGTAGCCGGTGAGCAGCAATACGGGTATGTCTTTTTTCATTTTTTTGTAATTTTGCGTGCAAAATTACAAAAAAATGGACAAACAAGAATCCTATAAACTCCTCCTCGCCCAAGTGAAGGCGATGGTGAAAGACGAAAGCGACGCCGTCGCGAACATGGCCAACGTGGCCGCGCTGATTCAAGAGGCCTTCCATTTCTGGTGGACGGGCTTCTATCGCGTCATCGGCGAGCAATTGGTGCTCGGGCCGTTCCAAGGGCCTGTGGCCTGCACCCGAATTGGGTTTGGAAAAGGCGTTTGCGGAACAAGTTGGAAAGAACGCAAAACCATTGTGGTTGAGGATGTTGAGCAATTCCCTGGCCACATCGCTTGCAGCTCGGAATCGAAAAGCGAGATTGTCGTGCCGTTGATGAAAAACAACGAAGTCATCGGCGTGTTGGACATCGATAGCGAGCGTTTGGCCACTTTCGACCAGACCGACAAGGAATGGTTGGAGCAGATTGCCGAGGCAGTTTCGGCGGTTTTGTAGAAGTTTCCCCTTCGGGAAATGGCTATGGCAGTGCTTTTTGAAAAGCAAAACAACACCTACCATTCCCCGCAGGGGAATCGAATTTTGCTCATGCTCTTGCGTAATTGAAGAAATTTGCCGATTTTTGCACCTAAAATAATAACTACTGACATGAAAGACTTCATCAAAAAAGTTCTGAAATATCTTCGCTCCATCATCCACATTTCGGACGAAATCGACTATGAGAACGCTAGCATCAGCATCCGCAAGAACATAGCCTTCCGGGGCACCAACGTATTCATCCTCGCTTGCGCCATCATCATCGCCTCGGTGGGCTTGAATGTCAATTCCATCCCCGTCATCATCGGCGCCATGTTGGTGTCGCCCGTCATGGGTCCCATCATGGGCTTTGGCCTGGGACTTGGCACACAGGACAATGAACTAGTGAAAAACGCCCTCAAGAATTTCGCCGTGATGGTGGCCATCAGCATCATCGCATCGTCTTTATTCTTTATTCTCAGTCCTTTAAGCCTCGCCAATCCCTCTGAACTTTTGGCGCGTACCCGACCTACAATCTACGATGTGTTCATCGCGCTGTTTGGCGGTTTTGCGGGCATCATCGAAACTTCGCGCAAGGACAAAGGCACCGTTATCGCGGGCGTCGCCATCGCCACAGCCCTCATGCCACCGCTCTGCACCGTGGGCTATGGTATCTCCATTTGGAACTGGAGCTATGCCATCGGCGCGCTCTACCTGTTCACCATCAACAGCATCTTCATCGCCTTGGCCACTTTCGCCGCCGTGAAATACTTCCGCTTCCCAGTAATGGAAACCTCTGGAGAGAACAAAAAGCTGTCGAACACGGTCATGTATCTCATCCTCATCGCCGTCATCGTGCCCAGTGTGATTACAGCCATCAGCGTGGTGAAAGAGAACAATTTCATGAGCCATGCCGACAAGGTGGTTTCGGAAAACAGGAACCTCGGAAAATGTTTCATCTACGACTACAAGGCTGAATATTCGCGCAAATCGGCGACTCTTGACCTATTTCTCGCCGGTGAGTCACTAACCAACGAGGCGAGGGAACGGCTGTACCAAAACGCTGAAGAATTCGGCATCAAACGCAGCCAAATCGTGTTCCACGAAGATGCCACCAGCACGCGCCAAGACCTCTCCGAAACCGAAATCATCAAGGGAATTTACGAACATACCGACCAGCAAATCAAGCAGTTGAATGATAGTATCAACAAATTAGAAGCACTGTTGTCCGAATACAAAAGCAAAGAAATCCCCGTCACAGCCATCTCGAAGGAATTGTTTGCACAATACCCCAACATCACTAACATTAGCCTAACACGCGGTTCATCAATGGACGTTGAGGGTATCGAAACCGAACAAATAATGGTGTTCATCACCAGCACAAAGCCGATTAACGCCGAGCTTCACGACCGCATCGAACGCTGGCTGAAAGTGAGGCTGGAGAACGAAAACGTCCTTGTGGTCGTCAACTTGGAGTAATAAAACCAAAAAAGCCACTGAAAACAGCGGCTTTTTCGTTGATTTTGTGGAGATTACCGGACTCGAACCGGCCACCTTCAGATTGCGAACCTGACGCTCTACCTGGCTCAATTGCCTTTAGCGGCTGCAAAAATACAATATTTTCAGTTACCATGACACGCTCTTGAAATAAAATGTATCTTTGCCGCCAAATTTATCATTAACTTTAACAAAACTAACTAATATGTTCATCGAAGACTACATCATTTTCAGGGTAAACGCCCTGCTTCACTCTCACAACTCCAAAATCGTGAAACGTCTCGAAGGCGGAATGAGCAACTACACCTACGTCGTTGAAAACGAAGGCAAAATGTACACCTATCGCGTGCCAGGCAAGTTTGCAGAAAGGTTCGTTGACCGCGTCGAAGAATGGGAAAACATACAAGAAGTGAACCGCCTCGGACTGAACAACATCACCGAATACGTCGAAATCCGCTCGGGCGAGAAACTGGCCGAATACGCTGAAGAAAATCCACAACAGCGACCTCAAATTCCGCGACTACAACGCCTTCGGGCGCTTGGACACCTACCAAAACTACTGCCTCGAAATGGGCTTCACCTTTCCGCAAGAGTATTTAGACTTGCGCAAAAAACTTGAAACTATTCGTGACGCTCACGCCAACGTGCCCAAGGTGCCCTGCCACTGCGACTACCAGCCCACCAACCTCGTCATCAGCGGCGAGAAACTCTATGTTTTGGACTGGGAATTTGCTGGCATGAACGACCCGTTCTACGACATCGCTTGCTACGGCAACGCGGGCTTCGACAAGGCTCTTGCCCTGTTGGAGGAATACGTCGGCCGCAAGCCCAACAAGGAGGAGTTGCAACGCCTTTATTTCCACCGCGCCTTCCAATGCCTGCAATGGTTCAACGTGGCCATCTTCAAGGACCGCGTCGGCCTCAGCAAGGACTTAAATATGGATTTCAACGCCGTGGCGCTGTTCTTCCTCAATATGGCGAAGGATTTGTTGGAAAACTACGACAATCTTTAAATCAACAGTGTGGAGTGTTGAGTGTGGAGTGTTGAGTGTGGAGTGTTGAGTATTTGTTTACTACTCACTACACACTCCTAACTACTCACTCCTAACTCCTAACTCTAATAAAGGAAATCGGAGGCAGAAAAACTCCCATACTCTCCATCCAACCCCAGCTCTGCTTTGGCTTCGTCCGAAAGCATGTCGATGCTCCAAACGGGGTCGAAGGTGAGTTCTACATCGGTATTTTTCACGCCCATGACAGCCTGCACTCGGGTTTTCACCTCGGCGGGCAAGGTTTCAGCCACGGGACAATTCGGAGCCGTCACGGTCATCGTGATTTTCACGTTGCCCTCGGCATCCACATCCACGCCGTAAATCAAGTGAAGCGTCCAGATGTCAATCGGGATTTCAGGGTCGTATATGGTCTTCAGAACGGCGATAACGCGCTCTTTCAGGGTTTCTATTTCCTTCTCGTTCATCGTCTTTGGATTTAATTGACCATGGCCGCGCAGCGGTCGATGATGTTGTTGGCCAAGCGGAAACCTTCGTCGCTTACGCCCTTCGACTGGATACCATCGTAATTCATCGAAAGATGCATAACATCGTAGCCCGTGTTCACCAAGGCCAGAAGCTTTTTGTCGCGTTTGCCTACAGCGGCCAAATAGTCCTTGATATCCACCCGTGTGCGCCTGTCACTTCTAACATGGAACACTGCATCCAAGGCCATCAGGACACCGAGCCACAGGTAGTTGCCTGCCGCACGGACATACTTCTCGTCTTGATAGATGTTCAACTCCGTGTCAAGTTCTCCGTTTTCTCTCAAGGTTTTCCTCGCGTTATCAACATAACGGCGGGATTCTTCAATTGGATCTTTCTTTCTCATAGTATTTGGGTATTAGTATCGTTTCACGCTGCAAATATAAACAAAATTTATTCCACAGATGATAGTTTGAACGCCTCGGCGTAGAGCAGCATCTGCTTGAGCATGGCGAGGAGGCCGTTGGAACGCGTGGGCGACAAATGCTCCTTCAGCCCGATTTCGTCCAAAAAAGAAAGGTCGGCGGAGAGGATGTCCTCGGACGTTTGACCTGAGAACACCTTTATTAATAGGTTCACGATGCCTTTGGTGATGACAGCATCGCTGTCGGCGGAGTAATACACCTTGCCGTCGCGCAGTTCGGCGTTGAGCCACACGCGGCTTTGGCAGCCGTTGATAAGGTGTGCCTCGTCGCGATATTTATCGTCGATAATCGGGCACTCCTTCCCCATCTCGATAAGCATGGCGTAGCGGTCCATCCAATCGTCAAACATCGAGAAGTCTTCGATGATGTTTTTCTGTATATCCTCAATGGTCATAAGCAATAATTTTGGCGCAAAGGTACAAAAAAAAGCGGCACCCGAAGGCGCCGCTTTTTTTCGTTTGCGGAAATCAATTCCGCGAGGTCATTTATCTGACAACCGTCACGCGTTGCGTGTGGATGCCAGCCTCGGTGACGATGCGGACCATATAGACGCCAGCGTTGAACTGACCCATATTGAAGTCCATTTCGTCGCCCTTGACATCGGCGTCATAGACCACTTGACCGAGGACGCTCGTCACGGTGATGTGGCGCATATCCTTAGCCATGATCTTCACGTTGCCGTTGGTCGGGTTCGGGAAGAGAGCGCAAGCCACGCTGTTCTCCTCGATGTCGTCGTAGTAGATGCTAACCGTAACCATTTCCGATTCGCAGTCGGCATGGACGGCAACAACGCCCAAGACGAACGTATGTTCTGGCACTTCGCCGTCGAAGCCGAGGAAGATCGGGTGACTGGAGGCAGGAGCGTCGCCAACATACTCGTCATCGGCATAGATGCGGACGGTAGTGGCACCTTCCGGCTCTTCCCAATCCAGCACAAGGCCTTCTTGACCGTTGTAGTTCAGGTAGTAGCCATTGAGGTTGCTCACAGGTTCGCAAATCTCCTCGCCGCCACCGTTGGTATTGACGCAGACCGGGCAACCCATGCACCAATAGTAGTTGGTGTCGGGCAGGATGGCCGGGCCAGGATAGATCGGGCGGACGCAGTACTCATGACCGCCAAACTCGCCAACGTGCGTGTATTCGCGCACTTCGGGACCGACGAAGTCGAGATACTCACCGTCTTGAGTGATCAAGAAGCCGATGATGTTGGTCGGAACCACGATGTCGCAGTCGGTTTCGCCTTCGCCTTCGGTCTTGGTGAACGACATCACACAAGGCTGACGCGAATAGTTGGTGAGCATCATGATGTAATACTCACCCACTTGAGGCACGTGATAGGTAATATCACCATGGTCGCCGAAGCCGTGATCGTGCTGGTCACCGGGATAACCGAGATAGATGTCTTCTTCGTAGGAAGCCGAGTAAGAGCAGTCGATAATCTTGTCGGTGGTCAGTTGATCCACGCAAGGTTCGGTCGGGTCGGTGAAGGGACCCCAGATGCAGAAGTCAACGTCTCTGGTCGTGCTCGGATTGTTCGGGTCGTGGCCTTCCATGTGGATGATGAAGGGGCCTGCCGTTTGTATTCTCAAGTGATACCACGAAGGATTGTAGGACATTCCGATGCAGCCGTCATCAAAGTCTTGGCCTTCAAGTTGCTCGGCGGTTTGATCCGTGTTGGCCGTTTCAAACTCAATGAGGTCAGTGGTGCAGAACGGTTGTGAGTTGATGCAGCGGTCGTTTTCGACTCTCGAGTTGTTGGCGAACACATCCATCATGATGGAGAGATAGTAGGTCGGATTGACACCGCTCTTCCAGAGGTTGGCGTTTTCGAGGATGTCGCTCTTGCTCAGCAGGTTGAAGTCGGCTTCAGTGCTGTTGTAGAACTCGGCAAACTGGGCAGCGAAGTCGCCCTTTTCCTCTCTCGGGGTGACGATGAACTGGCCGTGCTCGTTTTCGGGCACAATGACGAAGTTGTCGTTCTTGGTGATGTTGTAGAGCAGGAAGCTTCTGAAGTCAACGTTGTCGATACCGAAGAAGTTAAGGATGATGCCGTTGTCGGCGTATTGCCTAATGACGGGCTGGTCTTGGTAGTTGGCCACGTAGCCACCCTTTGCGGGAGCCGACAGTTCAAAGTCGTCAGCATTCAGCATGAAGAAGTCGCTGCAGTTGAAGTGGCGCAGGGCGATATACACGTTCTGACCGGCGTAGGCGCTCAAATCCACGGTATATTGATACCAGTTGCCCATGCGGGTGCCGCCATTGCGGGTGTTGTTGGTCTTGGGACCTTGGCCCTTGGCCGTCATGGTCCATTCTTGAACCATGGTGAAGTCGGCAGCGCTGGTGCCGGTGGTCGAAACAGCCACGCCGAAGTGTTCGGCAGCATAGCTCTCATCTTGAGCGCAGGCCCAGAAGCTGAATGTCGAGCCATTGGCGATGGACACTTGAGGCGACACGAGATAGTTGTCAGGAGTCAAAGGAATACCATCCCAGCTTTCAGAAGAAACCATGTCTTCGCCAGTGTGGGCGTTAATGAGGTAACCAGCTTGGATGATGGAAGTGCGATCCCAATTGTATCCGTCGCCGTCAGCGTCGATGGTGGTCCAGTTGGCGGGGATGCCGTTCTCGAAGCTTTCGGTGAAGCTGTCGCCTTCGCCACCGACCGGGGTGTCAGGATCATTCGGATCGATCCACTGGTTGTGACCGTGGTCGAACTGCCACACGAGGTGGTTGCCTTGGCCGTTCACGTCAGCATTGACGAAGTCAACAGGTCCCCAGTGGTCGCAAGGCTCGTATTGGAACACTTGTTCGGTCCAGGCGCTCATGCCCGTGGTGAACATGCAGGCCACCTTACAGATGTAGTAGTTGCCTTCAACGAGTTCGTTGGTCTCCACTTGGCAGAACGGGTGTTCGGTGTTCTTGTTGAAGATGGGCTCGCCGTCGATGGAGGTGCACATCACCTTATAATAGTTGAAGTGACGGGTAGGTTCGCCATCTTCCCAGCCGCTTTCGCGCTCCCACATGGCCCAGCCGGTACGCGAGATGTAGAGGTCTCTCACAGGATAGAGAATCTCGGTCATCACGTAGCGCAGCTCGCGGGTGTCGTTGGGATCGAAGCCGATGTTGACGGTGTCGTGGATGGTGTAGTAACCTTCGTGGCGCACTTCGATGGCGTAGGTGCCGCGACGGAAGCTGTCAAACAGATGGTAGCCGCTGTCGTCCAAGGTCAGCATGTCTTGCGGGTGCATGGCTTGTTCGATGGCGTTGAGGTTGGTGAAGCCAACGGTGGTGCCTTCGGGGCTGTCGGCGCTGTTGAGCAGCACGTTCACGCTCACTTCGATCTCCATATCCTTGTCGATGCAGGGCGAGCACTCGTTCGACCATGCCGTGCAGCTTTCGCGAGGCAGGGCGAGGAGGTTGTCGCAGTTGTTGACGACAGGAGTCGGGGTCGGACCAACGCTGCCGTTGCCAGGAATGACCAAACCGGCAATCTCGCCAGTGTTGGAGGCAAGGAGGGTCGTGGTCAGCGTGTTCACGTTGATTTCATAGAAGTTGAAGTCGAAAGGACCGGAAATCTGTGCCCAATAGAGTTTGTCGTTGCTCGGGTCAAAGGCCATGCTTTGGACATAGTTGGCATCGCGATCAAGGGTGCCAAGCAAGTTTTGCGTGGCATCAGTCTTGCTAATCGTGTACAATTCAGCAGGGAAGGCAAGGCCGAGGCCATAGAGCTGACCGCTTGAATTGCAAGCGATGGAAACAACCATTCCATCATTCAATACACCAATGTCAGTGAGGTCACCGGTGGCAGGATCAAAAATCATAAGGTAGCCATAGGCGTCCGTAGCATAGATGACGCCCGTGGAAGGATCGGTGCAGAGTGAAAGCAGGCCAAAGGTCGTATTAATGGTATTGAGCACATTGCCCGTTTCGGGATCGATCTCATAAACCACTGGGTTGTCCATGTCGCTCATATAGAGGTGTCCGGTGTTGATGTCGTAGGCACCGCCGCCATTTGCAGCAAGTGTGTTGATGGCAGCAGCAGCACCAATGTTGTCAACATCGAAGCTGAGGAGGCCTTGAGGAACAATTGCACCGAAGGAGGCATCGAGGACATTCATGCCATAGGCGTTGCTGCCACGGATGACGCGACCCAAATCCTGTGCATTGCTGTTGATGTTGGCTCCAGACAGAACTTCGAAGGTTCTCGGGGTGAGGCCAGTGCGGTCGCCATTGACGTGGTTGCTGTTCCAGGTGATTTGGCTTTCGCCGCGCGGGTTGTTCGGGTTGTCGGCTTGGTTGCCTTCATAGACAACGCCCACGCCCCACTTGTAAACGCCAGGGGCTGCATCCGGCCAGCTCACGTCGAAGTAAGCGGTGTCGGGCACCCAGGCAGAGGCCAGCACGACGGTGCCACCCGGGTCGCCTTCGTAGTAAGGACCATCGTAGTAGCAGTTCGTACGATAGATGCGATAGTGGTGCAAGGCACGGTCGGCAGTGGTGCCACGGCCAGAGGCGCTGATACTGATGTCGTCAATCCACAAGCCAAAAGCATCATAAGACGTGCATTTCACAGCCACATACTTGGTGCCAGCCGGGAACGAATTGGTGTATTCTTCGTATGCAATGGGATTTGATGTGATTTCAGGACCAAAAACAAAGGCATCGACATCGTTGGTAGTAGTGGAATAGCCCACTTGGAAGGTTTCTTGCCAAGTAGCGCTGCGCGCACTGTGGTAGAAACTCACGTCCACACCGTTTTCTGTGCCCGTCAACATGGGTGAAATGAGGTATTGGGGCGGGTTAGTGGTGAAATAGAACATGAACAAAGCGTTGCCGCTATGGGGTGTGAGTTGCGTCGTAACACCAGTGGAGAACATGCTACCGGTAGCACCATTGACAATCGTCCAGTCGCCAAGGCCGTCTTCGAAGCCTTGGGTGATGGGAAGGTTGCCAGTTCCGGTGCCGCCGCCACCGCCAGTGCCGGAGCCAGATCCGGTGCCGTTCGGGATTTGCCACCAAACCTTCACGAGTTCGTCGTCGCCGACTTGAACGGTTTCGGCGCAAACGAGCGGCGAGGGATAGAAGCCTTCATGCATGATGAAGTTCATCTCGCCCCATGTGCCTTGGTAAGGCATGGTGAACGGAGGAACCTTGGTGTAAGGCTCGGCATCTTGATAGCCGGCGCAGGTGGCCAAAGCCGTGGCATATTCGCCAGCCAGCACGGGGTGCATGGTGTAGTAACCGTCGGCATTGGTGGTGGCGCTGTAGTTGACGGCGTTGCCGAACTCGTCGGTGCCAGTCACGGTGACGGTGACGCCGCCGATCGGGGTGACGCTGTCTTGCTCGTACACATAACCGTAGATGCCAGGTTCGGCGCTGTAGCCAGTAACCTTTACGACGGCGTCGTTGGAGTAGGGCGATTCGCCTTCGTCATAGACGGCGGTCACGTTGAAGGTGTAGGGAACGGTCCAACTGAGGTTGGCTTCCACATTCGGGTTGGGTGTGGGTTGGGTTTCGTGGATCATCACGCCATCCTTATAAACACGGTAGGTGCGATAGGTACGGTCCACGATGGCATTCCAAGTCAGCGTGGTGGTTTCGCCTTCGATGAGTTGATCGGGCGTGGCCACGAGGTTCTGCGGGGCGTTGAAGGTGGTGGTGAATCCCCAGATGGGGCTGCTCACTCCGTCGGCACAAGCGCCGTTGTTGAACTCAACGTGCCAGAAGTAGTTGGTGTTGTTCCAAAGGTTGGTCACAGTGTAGCTGTTGGCCATTTCGGTGCTGAAGCTGCCATCTTCGGGGAAGAGGATGGTTTGCGGGTGACCGGCTTCCGGGTAGTAGGTGGAGCCGAACACGAGACGCCAACCAGTGGCATACTCGGGGTTCGTCCAGCTCAAAGTGACGCTGGCGGGTTGGATGCTGTCTTGGTCGTCGGCAGGATACTGAGCAAAGGCGAAGCCTTCGGCATCGATGGCCGGGCAAGGCATGTCGTCCACATTAATATACACGGTGTAGTCGGCATCGGTCGAGGAGGCAACCAGGTAGTAGGTGCCAGCCTGGATGGGCAGGGCCTCGATGACGGGACCAGCGTTCACGTTGGCCACGGGGCTGACACTGCCGCCACCGTCACTAATGCCAGTGATGGTCACATCGTCGATCCACACTTCGTAGTTGTCATAGTCCTCGTGGTGGAAGGCAATCCACACATTTTGGCCTTGGTAAGCACTCAAGTCAACGGTAACTTCACGCCAGTTTTCGTAGCGATCAGTAGTGTGGCGCACAGCATTGGTGTTTCTGGCACCTCTGGCACCTCTGGCAGTTGACCAAACCGAGGTGAAGTCGGATGCGGTGGGAGCACCAGTGGTGGTGGCCACGCAAACCTCGAAGTAGTCGGGATAGGAATCGTTGGCGTAATCGTAGAAGAAGTTCAACGAAGCACCACTACCGAGGTTGTAGCTCTGAGGAGTTACGAGATAGCTGTCGGTATCGTATGCGCCATCAAAATCAACATAGGAATAGCTCATAGCGAAGCCAGTTCCAGAGTTGGCAAGACCGGGATAATATGGGTCATACAAGGATTCAGGATCCATATAGCCACCAGGGTTATTGTTGCTGTGCACCCAAGTGCCACCGGCTGCGTTCACGTTGATGGTGGTCCAGCCTTGGAGGTCGCTTTCGAAGTCGAAGGTAACATCGCTGCGGCTGCCGCCGTTGAGGTTGAGGCCAGTGTAGTTGTTGGTGGCCATGGGGCCGGCTTCACCGTTGAAGTCTTCGGTGTAGAGGGCCACTTTGCCGTCGGCGTTGGTTTCATCAACGTAGGCATTGATGATCATGTCGCCTTCCACTTTGAACTTGTAAACGGCGTCGTTGCCTTCCGGAATTTCGGGGAAGGGCAAGGTGTAGTCGTTGTGAAGCACGGTGGGGGTG
>CADAVB010000057.1 GCA_902791165.1 uncultured Bacteroidia bacterium | reverse complement strand
TCCTTCCACTTACAGTCCGCCTTCATGGAACTTCGACGACTTTCAGGTGAGCTATGTGATGGGGTGCCGCAAGCCCGTTGACCTCACCTATGCCGAGGTGAAATCCACTTCCGTGAAGCTCAACTGGGTCAAGACGGACGATGCGCAAACTTCTTGGGAGGTGGCATATTGTGATGAAACAGCAACCCCGGCCGCCTACCAAGTCAAGCCAGCCAACACCAATGTGGACTTCGTCTTGGAAGGTCTTAATCCTGAAACACCTTATAAAGTGAAAGTGCGTACCAACTGCGGCACTATGGAAGAACCCGACTATAGCGACTGGAGCAACGAAATCAGCTTCACCACCGCCCACGCCTGCATGATCCCCACCGAACTCGCCGCCAATAACATCACCGCCGTTAGTGCCGAGATTACTTGGACGGGCGAAAGCGAGAACTACAACGTGAAGTATCGTGAACTCATACCCGGCGAAACGGAAACCACCACCGAGGACTTCTCTTCCTACACGGCAACCTCTTATAGTACAGCAGGTTCTTTGCCCGAAGGTTGGGTAGGATTTACCTCAAGTACTATGTATCCGATTTGTCACGTGTCAAACAACAGCACATTGGGATCTTCGTATGCACTCTCGGGCTTCGGTTCGGGTAGTACCAATAATTTCCTGTACATTATTGGAGGTGGTAATTCTCCTTATAACTCTTACGCCATTTTGCCACAAATCAGTGATTTGGAAGCTGTTTCGTTCGATTATGCTTATGAAAGCGACAATTATGGAACATTTACTGTAGGTTATTGCACGAGCAACACCAGCGGCTCAACCTTCACCGCTTTCAACGACCTGACCCTTTCCAAAACCACTACTGTAACTAATGTGAGCTTAACGGAGGCCGACATTGCCACCATTAATAGTAACAATGGTTACCTTGCTTTCCAATGGACTTGTAATAGCTCTTATGCCGTTGGTATCGACAATGTTGTCATCACCACCCGCGCCTATGTTGGCGGTGAATGGCAAGAAACCACCAACAACATGGACCACGGTGTCGCGCTTGATGAACTTCACCACCCTTGCCGAAGGCACCAAGGTGTTTGTGGCCGAAGGCAACTGGAACGAGGGTGCCAACTGGGCTCCCGCCGGTGCTCCGGCCATCACTGACAACGTCATCATCCGCGCCAACACCACCATCCCCGCCGACTGCGTGGCCCTCGCCGCCGAAATCACCGTGGAAGGCACCAACACCATCACCATCGAGGACGGCGGTCAGCTGCTCCACAGCACCGTAGCCGTGTATGCCACCATGAAGAAAGTGGTGGAACCCTACGAGGAAGCCGAAGGCATCGACAACTACATCCTCCTTGCCTCGCCCATGCAGCCCACCGTGTTCGCCGAAGCGGTGGAGAACCTGCTGCCCCTGCCCCTGTGGTACGAAAACGCCCCCGCCACCTTCAACGTGGACTTCTACAAGTTCGACAACAGCCAAGAGGAAGAATGGGTGAACCTTGAGAACATTGACGAGTTCCAACTCGCCAACGGCGAAGGCTACCTCTACGCCCACAACTGGGAAAGCCCCATCACCCTCGCCTTCAAGGATGCCTTGATGTATAGCCACGAGCCTAAAGCCATCAGCCTTGACTACAACAGCGGCAACGCCAACTGGGCCGGCTGGAACCTCATCGGCAACCCGTTCCCGTGCAACGCCACCGTGAGCAACGCCGCCGACCCGGCCGCCACCTTCAACTACTACAAGATCAATGCCGCTGGCGAGTTTGTAACCGCCGATGGCACCGTGGCCCCGATGGAAGGCATCTTCGCCCTCGCCACTGAAGCAGGCCAAGAGGCCACCTTCACCCGCGTGGTGCCCGGCGAAAACAGTATCGCACCCACCGACGGTATCCTCAACGTGAACCTGATGAGCAACGAGGCCGCCACCCGCAAGGGCAACAGCCGCATCGACATGGCCCGCCTGCGCTTCGGCCACGGCAACAAGCTTGGCAAGC
Organism: uncultured Bacteroidia bacterium; assembly: GCA_902791165.1. Classification (GTDB taxonomy): domain Bacteria; phylum Bacteroidota; class Bacteroidia; order Bacteroidales; family F082; genus Limimorpha. Next base: position 34,770 of record CADAVB010000057.1, on the reverse strand, counting down.
TCAACCTGTTCCGCAGCAACGCCACCGTGTTCTTCCCGCAAGACGGCAAGGACTACAGCGTGATGTATGCCGACGCCCAAGGCGAAATGCCGCTCCACTTCAAGACGGAGAAGAACGGCACCTACACGCTCGGCTTCAGCACCGAAGACATCAGCTTCGGCTACCTGCACCTCATCGACAACCTCACTGGCAACGACGTTGACCTGCTCGCCACCCCGAGCTACACCTTCGATGCCCGCACCACTGACTATGCTTCGCGCTTCCGCCTCGTGTTCTCGGCCAACGGCTCCAACGGCGACGACAACTTCGGCTTCATCGACGCCGCCGGCAACCTCGTCATCACCGACGCCACCGCTGGCGCAACGCTGCAAATCATCGACGTGATGGGCCGCGTGGTCCGCAGTAGGGACGCATCGAATGCGTCCGCTATATCCACCAACGGCATGACCGCCGGTGTGTATATGCTGCGCCTCATCAACGGCACCAATGTGAAGACACAAAAGATTGTCGTGAAATGATAACCGCATTGTAGGGGCGGGCCTATGTGCCCGCCCGTACAAAACGGACAAACACGTTTAAAGGGCGAACACACAGGTTCGCCCCTACAAGGCAAAACGAATTAAATATCAAATTTTGAATCATTAAAAACAGAAATACCAATGAAAAAACTAGCATTAACAATCGCAATCGTCTTCGGACTGGTACTCGGCCTCAACGCACAAAAAAGCGGCCTCTTCAGCCGTGGCTATGTGTTTGACGAAGAGTACTATGGTGCTGGCGACAGGACCCCTGGTACTGGAACACCTTTCCTGCCTAACCACAGCAAGCCTAACAACTTCGACGCCGACGGCCCTGTGGGCAGCGGCATCGTGTTGCTGACCGCCCTTGGCGCTGCCTATCTCGTGGGCAAACGCCGCAAGGAGGACTGATGAACCCGGCAGAAACGCGCCGTTGGCGCGTTTCTGCCCTCACAACGAGAGGAGGCACCGCCGTTGGCGGTGCCTCCTCTTTTTATTGGGGCCGGTAAACGCAAAGGCTTAGCCCAAGCGCTTAAACTGGCAGGTGAAGTGGCGCATCAGCTCGGCTTCCCAGGTGATTTCGAGGCCGCGCTTGATGCTGTCGCGACGGTCATACACGTTCTTCAGCGCAGCGGCAATCACGTCCATGTGGTTGTTGGTATAAACACGGCGCGGGATGCAGAGGCGCACGAAGTCGTTGCCGCCAAAGCGGTTCTGGCGCGTCACCGGGTCGCGGTCGGCCAAAACGTAGCCGATTTCGCAGGCGCGGATGCCGGCTTCGAGATACAGCTCGCAGGTCAGCGTTTGGGCGGGGAACTCCTCTTTCGGGATTTGGGTCAGCACCTTGTCGGCATCAACGAAGATGGCGTGGCCACCGGCGGGACGCTGGTAGGGAATGCCGTACTCGTCGAGCTTGGCGGCCAAATAATGCACCTGCTTGATGCGGGTCTCCACCATCTCAAACTCGATGTTTTCCTTCAGGCCGACGGCCAGCGCGTCCATGTCGCGACCGTTCATGCCGCCGTAGGTCAGGAAGCCTTCAAACGGGATGCAGAACAGCTTGGCGCCTTCGTACCAGTCCTTCTTGTTGGTGGCGATGAAGCCGCCCATATTGACGAGGCCGTCCTTCTTCGCGCTCATCGTCATCGAGTCGGCGTAGCTGAACATTTCGAGGCAGATTTCCTTCAGGGTCTTGTTCTCGTAGCCCTTTTCGCGCGTCTTGATGAAGTAGGCGTTCTCGATGAAACGCGCGCTGTCGATATTGACCGGCACGCCGTACTTGTGGCAGAGTTCGCAGGTCTCGCGGATGTTCTGCATACTCACGGGCTGTCCGCCAACGGTGTTGTTGGTCACAGTGAGCACCATGAAGGGCACGTTGCCCTTGTTCTCTTGCAGCACTTTCTCCAGTTTCTCAAGGCTAACGTTGCCTTTGAAAGGCACTTCCAGCTGGGTGTCGTAGGCCTCGGGCACGGTCACGTCGATGGCGAAGGCCTTGCGGCTCTCGATGTGGCCCTTGGTGGTGTCGAAGTGGGCGTTGCCCGGGATGATTTGTCCGGGTTTGACGAGGTAGCTGAACAGCACGTTCTCGGCGGCGCGGCCTTGGTGCGTCGGGATGACGTATTCAAAGCCGGTGAGTTCGGTGATGGTGTCCTTCATGTGGAAGAAGGAGCGGGCGCCGCCGTAGCTCTCGTCGCCCATCATCATCGCGCTCCATTGGCGGTCGCTCATGGCGCCGGTGCCGCTGTCGGTGAGCAGGTCGATGTAAACGTAGTCTGATTTCAGCATGAAGATGTTGTTGTGGGCCTCTTCGAGCCACTTTTCGCGTTGTTCGCGGGTGGATTTGCGGATGGGTTCGACCATCTTGATTTTCCACGCTTCAGCAAATGGTAATTCCATGGTATTGTAATATTTGTTGAATTGTTGATTGTTGATTGTTGATTGGGCTGACGAATCACCAGCCTTTGTTGTCATGGCGGAGTAACATCCGCCATCTCCCAAGCCGCGAAGACGATACCTTTTTGTTTGGGAGATTGACTACGTTGAAATGCTCCGCATTCAGCGAAGCTAATCTTCGATTTGCGGATCAAGCCCGCAATGACTCCATGAAAAAGGAATCATTCAGAAACGGTCGCGTTCCTTGATGTTCAAGTAAACCCTATTGTCGAAAATGTTGGGCATATTAATAATAAGGTGTTTCAAAAAAACGCTCAAAATTAGTGATTTTTTCGGAAACGTAATAAGGTTTTCGGAAAAACTTTCTTTATTTCCGTTTTCCGAACAATTCTGAATGGGAAACAAGGTTAAAAAAGATCCTCAACATTGTCGTATAATTCCCCCTCGGGGTATTCTGTCCGTGACATCGCCTCCTCAATGGCAGCCTTGGTCACCTCGTTTGGCTCGTTGTAAATGTAGTTCAGCAACAGGTTTTCCACGAAGTTGTTCAGCGTGCGGTTCTCCCTTTCGGCTGCAATCTTCATTTCATCCAACAAGTCAGTCCTAAGCCTGAACGAGGTCTGTTTTCTTCGAATTGTCGTTTCCATCTTGTCTTACTTTAGTTATTAATTGTGGTGCAAAAGTAATACAATTAATGGAAATACGTGACATAATTCTGTGAATTAATCGAATTTTCCTATTTTTGTGACCTGTTTTAGCCAAAAAATAATCAACTATGCTCAAATTCAAATCTTTACTTTTAGCAAGCCTGCTGCTCGTCGGCATCACCGCCACGGCACAGGACGAAAACGGAAAACGAACAGCGCGTTGGTGCCTGCTGCACCAGCATCATGGTGGGCAAAAAAGCCTCCACCGACGGCTCGGTCATCACCTCGCACACCTGCGACGGACGCTACCGCACCTGGATGCGCTGGGAACCCGCCGCCGACTATGAAAAAGGCGAGATGCACAAGGTGTATAAAGGCACCATGCACACCGAAGACCCCTTCGACAACCGCAATGTGGAACTGGCCGGCGAAATCCCGCAGGTGGCACACACCTACGCCTACCTCAACACGGCCTACCCCTGCCTCAACGAGAAACAATTGGCCATCGGCGAAACGACCTTCTCCGGCCCCGACACCTTGGTGAATAGCAAGGGAATGTTCATGATTGAGGAGCTGGAACGCATCGCCCTGATGCGTTGCGACAACGCCCGCGACGCCATCCAACTCATCGGGAAACTGGTGAAGGAATACGGCTACGGCGACGGCGGCGAGTGCATCACCATCGCCGACAAAAACGAGGTGTGGCAGATGGAAATCCTCGGCGAAGGTCCCGACAAAATCGGTGGCGTGTGGGCGGCCAAGCGCATCCCCGACGACGAAGTGGGCGTCAGCGCCAACATCGCCCGCATCGGCAAACTCGAACGCAAGAGCAAGGACTTCTACTGCTCCGACAACTGCGAGGCTGTGGCCAAAAAATACGGCCTTTGGGACGGCCAAGGCGACTTCGTCTTCTGGAAAGCCTTCCGCGCCGAATATGGCGGAGGTAAAAACTTCAGCGACCGCGAGTTCTTCATCCTCAGCCAGTTGGCGCCCTCGTTGAACCTCAACCGCGACATGGACGAATTGCCTTTCTCGGTGAAACCCGACGAAAACGTCGATGTGCGCAAGGTGATGGAACTCTTCCGCAGCACCTACGAAGGCACCGACATGGACATGACGCGCAACGTGAAGATGGTCAGCAAGAAACGCCAAGACGACGGCACCGTGGTCGAAGACACCATCATCAGCCCTGTGGCCAATCCCTGGGTGGGCAGCGCGATGATGAACACCATTAATTATCTGGCGCCAGGCACCATCAACTTCCAGCGCACTGTGGCCGTGGCATGGAGCAGCTACCACTTCATCACGCAATGCCGCAGCTGGGTTCCCGACGAAATCGGTGCGCTCTGCTGGATGGCCTGCGACAACCCAGGGCAGAGTCCGCGCATCCCGATGTTCTCTGGCTCGACCACCGTGCCCGATGGCTTCGACAAATGCGGCCAACGCCGCTATCGCGACGAGGCTTGGATTTGGCACTACCGCAAGGCCAACAAGCTCGCCACCGTGCAATGGGGTCGCTGCAAGAAAACCCTGATGGACAACGCCAACCGCTTCGAGCAGAAAGCCTTCGACGAAATCCCCGCCATCGAAAACAGAGCCAAAGCCCTCATCGCCGACGACAAGGCCAAGGAAGCCACCGAGCTGCTCAACCAATACACCTCCGACTTCGCCGCCTCCACGCGCCAAGCCTGGAAGGAGATGGAGAACAAGTTCTGGTACTGGTTCAGCATGGGATTCTAAACGGGGCCATCCATAGAGGCAAAAAAAAAGCGGAAGTAATTCCGCTTTTTTTGTTGGTCTTGCATTTAGGATTAGTTCGCCGCCTGATTGACGGTAATCGTTACCACGCCATGTTGGGCCCCCAACACCCTGACTTCAGCCGTGCGCGGGCTGGAGGTGGTGTTGTCCATCACGACGACGACGAGCATGCCATCATCCGGTCTGGGGTCCAAAGCAATCCACGAAGCCGTGGTTGTTGCCGTCCACTCTTGGTCTGCGGTAATGCTGACGTAATATTTGTTGCTCGCAGCCATGGCTTCGATTACGGTTGGATCGGCTTCAAGGGTCACAACGATGCCTTCTTGGGTTACTTCGACTTCATCCATCAGTTCGTCGTTGTAATAAGCCTTGATGAAGCCTGTGCGTGTTGCGTAGGTGTTGTTGGCATCAATGGCCACGCCGCAGCTGCCGTTGGCCACGCCTGTGGGAGCCAGCAGCGTAATCCAGGGCGAGGCTTCCAAACGCCACGCCACATTGGCTTCAATCGTAAGGGTGGCCACGCCGCCGTGTTGCGCGATGTCCAAGGCGTTTGGCGACAGATGGACAAACGGCACCTGTCCCGCGCCTTCTTGATGCACGATGACGGTTTTGGAGAGATTGTCGCCCGCAACGAAGATATGTGCCACACGGGGTGTAAACAGCATATTGGGTGCCACTTCGACGGAGAAAGTTCCGTTGCCGTTGCCTTGCCCTTGTGAAAGGATAATCCATTCTGCTGAGGTGTTGGCCTGCCATTCAATGTCGCTTTCCACGTTCACATCGAAGCTGCCTCCGTCGCTCTCCATGGTTCTCTCTTCGGGGGTTACGTTGAGGTAATTTGGGTTGGGAGCAGCGGCTTGTATGATCTTGACCCTCGCTTCGGTGCCATATTCCGAAACAAAAAGCAAGGAGGATGAACGGTCGAAATAGTCGGGGTTTTCGGCTGCCGACAGCTGGATTTCAGCATCGCCTTGTCCCGATGTGGCGCTAAGGGTTACCCAATCCCTTTCGATTTGCACGGTCCAAGAGCCCGAACACTGTAGCGTCAGCGTTTGGGACCCGCCGCCATATTCAAAGTCCACACGGTCGGGGCTGACCGAAATCTCCTGCGAAGATTGCGTGTTCTGGGTGATGTCGAGGGTGGCTGACAGGGTGTCGGAACCCACTTTGATGGTGGCTTGGCGCGGGCGTTGTCCTACGAGGCTGGCGATGCCGAGCGTCAATGTGCCAGTTCCTGAGCCGGACAGAGGCGTGCAGCTTACCCAATCCGGGAGGTCGCTCACGGTCCAGTCGATATTGGCGCCGACTTCAACGGTAAATTCGCCGCCTTCGTTGCCGCATACGATTTCGGTAGGTGCCACTCTGACGAAATACGACACGGCGTCTTGTGTAACTTCCAGCGTGGCCGTGCGGTCTTTGGTCGTTACTTCCAGCGTGGCCGTGCGCGCCACGGTGTCGGGGTTGGGCTGTGCGACCAAGGTCAGGATGGCGTCGCCGTTGCCTGTGAGGGGCGAAACGGTGAGCCATTCTGCGGTGCCGCTCACTTGCCAATCGCCATTCGAGTTAAGGGTTACTTCCATTGTGTCGCCTTCCGCCGCCATGCTGACGGAACTTTTCGACAAGCTTACTTCCACTTCCTTCTTGCAGCCGGCGAGGACAAAGGCCATCATGCCGACAAGGAAAAACAGTTTGGACAGTTTTTTCATCTCAAATCTTTTTTTTGGTTTGTAGTCTATACGATGTCAAACGCCTCAATGGGGGCTTTATTGCACAAAAAAGAAAAAAGGTGTGCCGCATGACACACCTTTTGGTTTGGTAACGAGGCGATGATTAGAAGTAAGTAACTCTGTTGTCCTCGATTTTGGCATTGTTTTTCAGCGCATTGTAGATGGAACCGCCCGTAACCTTGTTGTTGAACTGGCTGGTTTTCTCTCTGTAGATGTCGCTGTAGTCGGTGGTGGGTTCCGGCTTGTTAATCTTCACGTTTTTGATGATGAATGCCGTCGAGTTGCCAGCCACGGGGCCAACTTGTTCGCCTTCCTTCATGCCGAGGATGGTGCCAACGATGTCGGCTTCAACGCCGAAGTTGCCCAGCACGCGTGAATCGATGCTGACATCGGTAACGGTGGTCGATTCGGCGCCAAGCTCGCTGACCATGCGGTTGATGTCGCTGCCACAGGCTTTCATCTTCTCCACGGCGATTTCGCCTTTTTTCTTGTTGAGGATTTGGTATTTCGACTGTTCGGCAACGACGGAGAGCGGAGCGTAGCCTTCGGGCACGATGCTCGTCAGGGCTGCCACCACAAACATGTTGTCCAGGTCGAAGATGTTGGAGATGTCGTGCAGTTTGGTCTTGCTGTCGAAAGCCCAGCGGACGATTTCTCTCGGGTTCTCGATACCGGCAATCTGATAGGTCGATGCGTTCATGCGGGGCATGATGCGCTTGTTCAGGCCTTGTTCTTCAATGGCTTTGTTGAATTGGTCGTAGGTCTTGTTTTCGGTCACAAACTTATTGGCCTCGGCAAAAATAGCCTGATAGGTTCTGGTGCTTGCGCTGATCTCGTGGCTCAACTGGGCCAGACGCACTTTGGGTTGCGGGGCGGTCTTGTCGGTAACCTTGATGATGTGGTAGCCGAAAACGGTTTCCACGATGCCCATCGTACCCACGGGGTTATTCATGACGAAATCGTTGAAGGGAGCCACCATGACGCCGTCGGTGAACCAGTCGAGGTCGCCGCCTTTTTCCTTCGAGCCTGGGTCGCCGGAGAATTGGCCGGCCAGTTCGCCAAAGAGGGTTTCGTTTTTCGGGTTCTTCTTCAGCACGTTCAGCAGGCTGTCGGCGAGGGCTTCGGCTTGCTCCTTGCTGAGGGTGTCTTGGCTTCTCATGGCTTCCTTGTGGCCAATCAGGATGTGGCTGGCTTTCAAGGAGTCGGAACGCGGCTGCAAATCAACGATGCGTGCGAGGTTCCAGGCGTTGTCCGTTTCGTAGGGGCCGATCACCGTGCCTATGCCGTTGCCGGCGTCGAACACCATGGCCTCAATTTGTTGGGGAACGACCTTGCGGCCCATCCAGGTGCTGTCGTAGCGCTTGTCGGAGTTGCTATTGACGAAGCTGACCACATTGTCGGTGGCGGCAAAGTCGGCTTTCATATCGAGCACGGCTTTGTAGGCTTCTTCCTTGTCGATGGCCGAGGGCTTGATGTCGAACACCACGTATTCGATGTCGCGTCTTTCGTCGGTCTCGAAACGGTATTTGTTTTCGTCATAGAAGGCTTTGTTGTCTTTGTCGGTAACCACCACGGTCGAGTCGGGGATGGTCGTATAACGCAAAGCCACCACATCGGCGGAAGCCTTGATGTTCTTGTTTTCGTAGTATTTCTCGGCCAACTTGGCGGGCACATGGTAGGAAGCCTTCACCAGGTCGTTGAACTTGGTTTCGAGGGCGTTTTCCTTCACGGCTTTCTCAAAGTCGATCCACTGCATACGGGCTTCGGGGGAGAGGGTGTTGAGGTTTTGGAGGTAGTATTCCACCATTTCTCTGTTGAAGCTGCCGTCGGGGTTGCTGAAGTTTTGCACGACCCACGGGTGCGGGTTCTCGCCCATGAACTTGTCGAAAAGTTCGTCCGAACTGACGTTGATGCCAACGGCTTCGTATTCTTTGTTCATGATGTGATCCTTCACCATTTCGTCCAAGGTGCTGTTGATGATGCCGTAAGTTTCCGACGATGAAAGGTTACCCGAACCTCTTCTGTTTTGCAGGTTCTTCTCTTTCAATGCGTCAAAGTCCTGATAAGGAATCTTTTCGCCATCAATCACGGCGATGTTGTTCTCACGGTTTCTTCCCTGACTTTGGAACAGGTCTTGCAAGACGAATGCCAACAAGGCTAAACCGATAATTGCGATCAGCAAACCGGAACGTCTTCTGATTTTTTCAATTGCTGCCATAGTTTATTTCTCTATTTTTTATTGTTAAACTTCGATTTTGAGCGTGCAAATTTAGCAAAGATTTCAACTCACAGGATTATTTCTGTGATTTTTATTTTTCAACAGCTTGAAACCGATCGTGTCGATTCGTTGTAATTATTTGAATATCAATTAGTTGTTAATTCTTCTCAACTCTACTTCGTCCAGTTTCATGTCGGAGGCTTTAAGGATTTTTACCTTATATTTGTCCACAATTAGTTCTTCGCCTTGTTCGGGAATGTTCTCGCAGTAGTGGATAATCATGCCGGCGAGGGTTTCGTAGTCGTCTGAAACGGGCAGGTCGAGTTTGTAGGTTTCGTTGAGGTAGTCGATTTCGAGGCGGGCCGAGAAGAGGTAGCCGCCGTCGTCGAGCACCTTTTCGGCTTCTTCCTCGATGTCGTATTCGTCGTCAATCTCGCCAAAGATTTCTTCCACGATGTCTTCCATGGTGACGATGCCGGCCGTTCCGCCAAACTCATCGACTACGGCGGCTATGCCTTGGTGCTTCTGAATCAGGTGTTTCAGCAGCTGGTCGGCGGTGTAGGTTTCAGGGAAGAAGTCGATGGGCCTGACGATTTCGGCCAAGGTAACATCGCGACGGGCGGCAATGGCTCTCACCACATCGTTCAGGTGCACATAGCCCACAATGTTGTCGATGTTATCGGAATAAACAATCAGTTTCGAGTGTTTGGTTTCCTCCAAGCGTTCCTTTACGGTGGCGATGGGGTCGGTCAGTTTCACGGATTCGATCTCGTTGCGTGGTCCCATGCACTCGCGCAACTTCACCGAGCGAAACTCCATCACGTTTTGGAACAATTGGATTTCCTGCTGCATGTCTTCGTCGGCTTTTTCCTGGTCGGCATATTCGGCGATAAAGTCGCTCAAATCAACGGTGCTGAACTTGTATTCTTCGCGGTCCACTTTGAGCCGCAAAACATGCTTGATGACAAACTCGGAGAGGCCTGTATAGACGAGGATTAAGGGGTAGAGGAGGCAGTAGCACACGAAAGTGGGCAGGGCAAAGAACGACAGGATGGCGTTGGGGTTGATGCGAAACAGCACCTTGGGCAAGAACTCGCCCACCAAAAGGACGAGTAGGGTGGAAAGGATGGTTTGCACGAGCAGGATGGTGAACGCATTGGTGATGGAAGCGGGCAGGAGCCATTGGGCGGTTGGCAACAGCAGTTTTGCCATGCACATTCCGTAGATGATGAGCGCGATGTTGTTGCCCAGAAGCAGCGAGGTGATGAACCGCGACTGGTTTTTGAGGAAAAGGCCGATGAGTTTGGCCGAGAAGGTGTTTTTCGTCAGCTCCACCTCAAGTTGGAGGCGGTTGATGCTGTTGAAGGCAATCTCGAGCCCCGAGCAGAGTGCCGAGAAAAACAGGGTGATGGCAACGATAATCCAACTGTCCATAGGCTATTCCTCCTCATCCACGTCGAGAACAGCGTTTCCTGAATATAGGGTGTATTCCGAGAAGTCTTCTTTGGCCATGAGGCTGTCGGCCTCAATTTGCTTGTCGGGCGTGACGATGCGCACCTTCGAGCGGGTGTAGAGCATTTTCTCGTCTTGATACCAATAGAGTTTGTCCGAAAACAGGGTTTGGTTGCCTGGGTTTTCGACCATCACGTTGCCGATGGCTTCCAGGAGGTGGCTTTTGCCGTAGCTTTTGCCGTAGTCGGCCTGAAACAAGGTGGCCAAGGAGTGGTCGTCGTTGAACATTCGGGCGACGAACCCCAAAGGAAACTCCATCACTTCTTCCTCGCCTTCGGTTTGGATGAGTCGCGGTGTGGTGAGTTCCATCTTCACGATGCCCGAGTCGCTGCGATAGAAGACAACGCTGTCGGCCACGATGCCCGAGAGGGTGTCGTCGGACGCGAGTTGGCTGATGACGGCGTCAGGGTTCTCACACGAAAACAACATCACAGCCACGAAAGCTGTGATGTTGATGCGTGTGAATATGTTCAAAATGCGTTTCAATTACTTTTTCGCTCTGATGGTAGTGGTTTCGCCAATCCATCCGCCCACGTGGAAGCTTTGACCTTCCGAGTAGTCGTTGTAGAAGATGACTTCCATGGCGGGGAAGTATTGCGAGTAGGAGCTGATCAGGCTGTTGGCTCTGCCAGCCACAGAGGGGTCGATGGACTTGGCCTTTTGGCACTTATCGACGGCGGCCCAGAACACGGCCTTGCTTTCGATGTCGCCGCTAAACTGTTTGGCGCTTCCGGCATAGAGCATGGCGATGAGGAGGTAAGGTTCGCCGTTGGTCGGGTCCACTTGGGCGGCTCTTCTGTAGATGTCGCGGGCGCGCGACAGGCTGCCCATGTTTTCGTAGCACATGCCCAGGTTGCGGTAGGCGCGGTATCTGCGGTCGTTGTTCTCGGTCTTGGTGGCTTGCTCGAAGAAGGTGGCTGCGTCGCTCCATTTCCTGTCTTTGAAGAACTTGATACCCAAGCTGTAGGAAGCCTCGGGGCTGGGTTCCAGCTCGTTGAGTTTGACGGCGGCGTCGAGGAAGAGTTTCGACTCGGTGCACTCCTTCTTGTCGAGGATGGTGGTGATGCGCTTGAGCAGGTTCACGTCGTCGGGCGTTTCGGCCATCTTCGCGCTGAACACTCTGATCAGGTCGTCGCACGAGGCGAAGGGCTGGAACAGGTTGTCGATGTTGCTCTTCGTCACCTTGTTGTTGGTGATGGATTTCTCGCTCTTTTCGATTTGCTTGTCGAGGGCGGCAACTTCTTCGGCTTGTCCGAGGGAGTCGGCAACGAGTTTGGCGGCTTCGAGATCGACAACGGCTTCGGCCAGCACCTTAATGTTGTCGTCAAGCACTTCGGAGAGTTCTTGATAGACATTGATGACCGTCATGCCTTCTTCCTTGCCGTTGTTCACCATGTCGATGGTGGACTTGAAGTAGGCGTCGATGTAGGCGCCTTGCAGTTGCGAGGGGTCGAGGGCGACGGCGCTCTTCAGTGCATTGTAGGCCTCTTCGTAGCGGTTCTTGTTATAGTTGTAGATGAGCATGCCCTTGCGGCCCATGATGCCAGCCACTTGCGAGGTCTTGGTCTTCGGGTCGATGGGGAAAGCCTCGGCTCTCGTGTCCATCATCATGCAGAGCGTGTCGATGTAGGCATCCTTGGCGGCCGGATTGGTGCGGATGAAGTAATCCATGATCTTCTCGCCGCGCGTATAGACCAACTGGCTGGCGCGGGGGCAGTTGAGGAACACTTCCCTCCAGGCGTTCACCATTTCGACGCTGAAGGATTCGGGCGCAAACTTGGTTGCTTCCCATTGCTTGTAGGCCTCGCCGTAGATTGACATGTTGGTCACGCAAGCCACGCTGTCGGTTCCGTACTTCGATTCGGTAGCTTCCTGGGCGGAAACACTCATTGCCATTCCTACGAGGGCGGCAATCAACACAAATCTTCTAGTTTTCATCTCTCTTATCTTTTTAAAAGTTTAACTTGTTTATCTTTCTCTCAAATATCGTTCCAAAAATGGAACAGGTAGTTTTCTTATTTGTATTTTCTCTTCATGAACCAGCGCTCAAACACCGAAATGCCTACGTTCACCTTCATATAGCCTTCCTGAATGAGCGATTCGCGCTTGGTGCCGCAGCGACCCACTTCAAGGGCCACATTCACTTTCGAGAGCGACCTGGGCAAGGGCAGCGAAACGCCCATGGTGAGGCCCATCTTGGCAATCGGCACTTCCCTTATATTAATGTAGGTGTGCTCGTAGAAACCACCGATGCGGTATGACGCTTTTCTGAAATAGTTGGAAATGGAGGAGTAGGTAGGCATATATTCAGCGCCTACCGACACGCGCCAAGCGTCGCAAAGGCTGTCGGTAATCCCGCCTTTGTAGGCAAACTTCGACCATTGCGTCCAGTTGAAGTCGGCACCAATGGTCCAGCGGTTGTCGCGTTGCAATGCCACACCCACGCCAAAGCTCTGCGGCACGGTCATGCTGGTCGATTCGTCCACATTGTAAGATATGGTGTCAATCAAATATTCGAGGGGCGTTTCCATATCGTTGGCAATGGTGCGGACAAAGGTGGTTTGCTTGCCCGAGAGGGTTACACGTTGGTCGTAGGTGGCGCCGACGCTGAGTGTATATTCGGAACCAATTCTGCCCGTGTAGAGCAAGCCATAGTCGAACTTGAACGACGACACCATCAGGTCGATGCCACGGCGCGTCCCGAGGATATAGGACGAGTCGGGGAAATAGAGCGTCGTCAGCGATTCGGAGTCGCCAAACACATAATTCACGTTGGCACCGATGGAAAAGTGTTTGCCAATCTTGAAGGCATTGCCAATCCTTGCTTGGTTCAGTCCGCCCGAGCCTTCAAAAGCCGTGGCGTAGTTGCCCACTTGCTCGTCGGTCGTGTTCACCACCATCTTGTAGCCCAATGTGCTGTAAGGTTGCACGCCAAGAGCCATCTTCCACCAAGGGGTGAGGCCGAAAGCCACAGCGATATGGTCGAAAGAAGCGTTGGCCGACTTCTCCGATTGGTTAGATGTGCTGAAAGTGGACGTCTTGAAATACATCCCTGCGTCAAACAGGAAGGCCAGCGAGTCGATGCGCGCGTAGGAAGCTGGATTGCCTAAGTTGATGAGTCCGGAACCACTCATGGCGTTGGTCAAACCGCCCATGCCTTTCAACTTGGCGTTCACGGCTTTGTCGGCCATCTGCCCAATTCCGTAAATGGAATAAGGCGAATGTACGTCGGCTTGGGCAAAAACCCTGCTGCACATTAGCGTCGCAACAAACAAGAGCCTCTTCAGACGCTCGTTTGAGGCTGCAAATATCCGATTTTTTAACTCCATGAACAAATTTTTATTGTCTTAATCGCAGAGATTTAGATGTAAAATATTGATTATCAGCATAAAATAATTTCAAAAATAAAATAATCTTCCATTTTTTGCATTTTTTTCTTGCCGAAACAAAAAAAAGCCGTACTTTTGCAGCGCGAAAAACGGAGGTACCGTAGCTCAGTTGGTAGAGCAGAGGACTGAAAATCCTCGTGTCACTGGTTCGATCCCGGTCGGTACCACCCTCAAGAAGCCGGATTGATTCCGGCTTTTTTTGTTGCTCGCCGTCAAATTTTACTACTTTTGCGCGAAAATTTTGAACATCATGATAAAGAAAAAGCATGGGAACACAGCCCTTCGACAAGCTCAGGGCCATAAGGCATACAATATCATTCTGGCACTTTTGGCGGGCGGCCTGCTCACGGCGGCATGGCCCACTTGGGGCATTGCTCCCTTGGTTTTTATCGGGTTTGTGCCGCTTTTGCTGGTGGAAGACCGCATCGCGCAAGGCGAAAAAGGCAAGCTGTTTTGGATTTCGTTTCTCGCTTTCCTCGTGTGGAACGTGGCCACCACATGGTGGGTTTGGAACGCCACGCCAGCCGCCACAGCCGCTTGGATTCTGAACGCGCTTTTCATGGCCACCGTGTTCAATGTGTTTCACCTCACGAAGAAGAAAGTCTGTAACCAGCCTTGGGGCAACTTCTTCCTCGTTCCTTATTGGATGGCTTTCGAGATGCTCACCTACCTTTGGGCCGCCAAATGGCCGTGGCTCAACCTCGGCAACGCTTTCTCCACCTGTCACAAATGGGTGCAATGGTATGAGATAACAGGCGTGGCCGGCGGAACGCTTTGGGTGCTGATTGTCAATATTTTAATCACTAATATTATCTTGCATTTCAAGTCGAGGGAAACGAAACCCTTATTAATAAACATAGGTGTTGAATTGGCGGTGGTTTTGCTGCCCATCCTCATCAGCACGGGCATTTACAAGCATTATAAAGACCAAGGTGAAGACACGGAAGTGGTTGTGGTTCAGCAGAATTGCGACCCGTGGAACGAGCAGTTCGACAGTAGCTCCCACGACCAAGTCATACAGAACAACATCAAGCTTTCGTTGCCGCTGCTTACGCCCAAGACACGCTTCATCGTGAGTTCGGAGTCGGCCATCCAGGAAGGCATTTGGCTCGACGAAACCGACAAGTCGCGCGCCCTGAAACAGCTTCGCGACTACATCAACGAGCATCCGCAGGCGGCTTTCGTCATCGGCGGAACCACCTACGAGTGGGTTCCCCAAGGCATGGAAAACGACTTTCCGGCGCGGCACATCGAGGGCACCAACCGTTACTACTATTGCCACAACTCCGCCTTGCTCATCGACAGCGACGGCTTGCAGCACCGCAACAAGTCGCAGCTCACGCCCGGCGTGGAGGCCATCCCCGAATGGATGGGCTTCCTGAAAAACTACAGCATCACGATGGGCATTGCGCGCGGCACCTTGAAAACCGACCCCGAGGCGAAGGTGCTCAACTTCGGCGGCCACAAAGTGGGCGTGCCCATCTGCTATGAAAGCGCGTTTGGCGAATATGTCGGCTCATTTTGCAAGAAAGGCGCGGACCTACTGTTCGTCATCACCAACGACGGCTGGTGGGGCGACACGCCTGGCTACAAGCAACATTTCGAGTTCTCCAAGTTGAGAGCCATCGAAAACCGTCGCTGCATCGCACGCTCGGCCAACACGGGTCGCTCGGGATTCATCAACCAGCGCGGCGACGTGCTTCAACAAACCCGCTATTGGGAACCCGATGCCATCCGCGAAACCCTGAAAGCCAACACGAAAGTAACATTTTACGCCAAGCACGGCGACTACCTCAGCCGCATCGCCGTCTATCTGACTTTTGTGCTGCTCATCACCTTGATTGCCAAGTCCTTGATAGGCGGCGTTAAGGCCAAAAAAGCCTCGAAAACAGCCAAGAGAGCGAAGAAAAAATGAGTGAAATGCTGCTTTCGTTAGGACCCTTCCAAGGCATCACCGACGCGCCCTTCCGCAATATTTTCAAGCGGCATTTCGGCGGCATCGACAAGTTCTACACGCCTTTCTTTACGGGCATCCAGAAAGAAGAAAACGCCAAGAACCTGCAAGGCGAGGAAATCGACCCGCGCTGCAACGACGTGGAAACGCTCACGCCGCAAATCCTCAGCACCGACGCGGAGGAGATTCTGCGCTTCGCCAAGCAGTGCAAGCAGTTAGGCTATAAGGAAATCAACCTCAACATGGGCTGTCCGTTTCCTCGTGTGGCCAACAAGAAACGCGGTTGCGGCCTCCTGCCCTATCCTGATTTGGTGGAAACGATGCTGGAGCGCGTCTTTGAGGACATCGACATCAAGTTTAGTGTGAAATGCCGCCTTGGTTATTTCAGTCCCGACGAAATCGAAGCCATCCTCCCGATTTTCAACAAGTTCCCATTGAGCGAATTGATTATTCACCCGCGCATCGGGAAGCAATTGTACAAAGGCGAGGCCGACGTGGAACGCTTCAAGGCGCTGATACCTTATATTAATGCGCCGTTGGTTTACAATGGGGATATTTTTTCGGTGGAGAGCTTTGAACGGATTCGAAACATTATAGAGTCCCCATCGTGTGAGAGATTGCGGGTCAAGCCCGCAATGACACCAATGGAAGAAATGTCACCCAAAAGCATCATTGCGGGCAACGTCCCGCAATCCCCTAGGCTTTATGGCTATATGTTGGGGCGGGGATTGCTGACGAACCCGTTTTTGGCGGAGGAGATAGCGGAAACGTGCGGTTTTACGGACGCATTCGATGCGTCCCTACAAGGCAAAACCGTAGGGACACACCGCGTGTGTCCACCCACGCACGACAAAACCGCACGGCTGCACGATTATGTCATTGACCTATACGAAGACCGCCTTCGCCATGCGGGAGGCAGCCCGAAGGTTTTGGGTCGCATGAAGGAATTGTGGTCTTATCTGATGAACAGTTTCGAGGAACCGCAGGTGGTTTGGCGGAAAATCAAGAAGATTAATGCTTTGAAGGAGTACGAAGAGGCTGTGGAGAGCATATTCAAATGAAAAAGCCACCATTTGGTGGCTTTTTCATTTGTTTCATCATTCAAACGACTTGAGGGCCTTCTTGATGATTTCGATGGCTTCGCGGAGCTCGGCCTCGGTGATGACCAAGGGCGGAGCAAAGCGGATGATGTGCTGGTGGGTGGGCTTGGCCAGCAGGCCGAGGTCACGCATCTTCATGCACACGTCCCAAGCTTCTTTGCCGTCTTTGGGTTTGATAATCACGGCGTTGAGCAAACCCTTGCCGCGCACTTTCTCAATCATCGGGCTATCGACCTTGCTCATTTCGTCGCGGAAGATCTTGCCGAGACGCTCGGCGTTCTCCATCAGGTTCTCGTCTTTGATGACTTGCAGGGCGGCCATCGAAACGCGGGCTGCAATCGGGTTGCCGCCGAAGGTGGAGCCGTGTTCGCCGGGCTTGATGTTGAGCATGATGTCGTCGTCGGCGAGGACGCACGAAACCGGCACCACACCGCCACCGAGGGCCTTGCCCAATATGAGGATGTCGGGGCGCACGCCTTCGTGGTCGCAGGCCAGCATCTTGCCTGTGCGGCCGATACCGCACTGCACCTCGTCGGCCATGAAGAGCACGTTGTGCTTCTTGCAGATGTCGTAGCACTTCTTCAGGTAGCCTTCGTCCGGCACGTAAACGCCAGCCTCGCCTTGGATGGGTTCGAGGAGGAAACCAGCGATTTCGTCGCCTTCCTTTTCGAGCACTTTCTCAAGAGCGTCGGGGTCGTTGTAAGGAATACGGATGAAGCCGGGAGTCATGGGGCCGTAGTTGGCGTAGCTCTCGGGGTCGTTACTCATTGTGATGATGGTGATGGTGCGGCCGTGGAAGTTGCCTTCGC
Source organism: uncultured Bacteroidia bacterium (assembly GCA_902791165.1). Classification (GTDB taxonomy): domain Bacteria; phylum Bacteroidota; class Bacteroidia; order Bacteroidales; family F082; genus Limimorpha. Next base: position 17,245 of record CADAVB010000057.1, on the reverse strand, counting down.
AGCACACAATCTTCACTTTCTCGTTCGGGATACCCTTTTTGACGACACCCCAACGGCGGGCGAGCTTCAGGCCCGTTTCGTCGGCTTCGGCGCCCGAGTTCATAGGCAGCACCTTATCGTAGCCGAAGTATTCGGTCACATATTTTTCCCACACGCCGAGCGCGTCGTTATAGAAGGCGCGGCTGCTGAGGGTGAGGCGTTCGGCCTGGTCGGTCAAGGCCTTCAGGATTTTCGGGTGGCAATGGCCTTGGTTGACAGCGGAATAGGCTGACAGGAAGTCGAAATACTCCTTGCCTTCCACGTCCCACACCTTGGCGCCCTTACCTTTGGCGAGGACGACCGGCAACGGGTGATAGTTATGGGCACCGTACTTGGCTTCGAGGTCCATAGCTTCTTGCGATGATTTGATGTTTTCGATCATTTCGATTTAAGATTTAAAGATTTAAGATTTAAAGATTTAGGATTTCAATTTCGGGGTGCAAAGGTAAGGATTTTTTCAGTCTTTCGCGGTTTTGGTCCTATTTTTACGCACAATTTTGTACAGCAAGGGCAAAATGACCGCTGCGATGACAAGCAACAGCAGCCCGAAAAAGGCCAAACGGTATTGGTTGCGCTGGGATTTGAGGGTTTGGATTTGTTCGTTTTGCTTCTCATATTGGCAAAGGAGGCCTTCAGCATTCTCTCGCAAATGCACCAGTTCATCATCCAAAGCATTGCTTTCACCAACTATGCTTTCGTAATTATCGGAATAAAGCCCCAATTCCCTACTCATTTCCGAAAAAAGACCTAAATGCGCATAATCAGTTATCAAATAAGGCCTCACTGAGTTGATATAGAGTTGATTACCTTTTTCAGAAGCCAAATCCATACATCTTTTCAGATAAATTGCCGAAGTGGTGAAGTCCCCAATTTCATTATAATAAATACCAAGATTCCTGTAAACATCCAAAATGCCTTTCTTGTAGCCCATCAATTCAGAAGTGTATAATACTGATTGATAAAGAGTTATAGCTTCTTTATACCTATTCATACGCTTCAACACATTGGCCAATTCGATTTCATCTTCCAACAATGTGATTTGGTCGCCAACATTTTTGGCACATACAATTGACTTTTGAAGAAAATAAATGGCCGAATCAAAACATACACGACCAGTCGCGTATGCTGTACCAAGGTTTTGAAAAGCTTGAGCCAAAGATGCTTCATCTTCGAATTGTTCAAAAACTGGTACTGCATTATTCAGCAAAGAAAAAGCCTTATCATACTGCTGCCATTCAACATAAATGTTACTAATATTATTGTCACATTGCGCCATCGAAAGTGTATCCTGTATCAGTGTGTACCTTTGACGAGCATCTTGGAAATAATTCATAGCCTTATCAAAGTCATCCTGTTGGAAATAAATGTAAGCCATATTATTAATTACATCTGCGCAATTCAACTCATCACCAAGGTTTTCAGACACTTGAAAATTCATTTGATAAGTAACCAAAGCCGAATCCAGTTCGCCCATAAACAATTCAACTCGGCCTTTATAATTGAGGACATCCATCAACAATTCTGAATCGGCCTTCCCTTTCAAGTATTTCAACGCAATAACGAATTGTTCAGAAGCCAAATCAAATTCGTAATGATTCAAATATCGCAATCCTATTTTCCAATAGGCTTTAGCCACCAATTCATCATCACTCAGTCGAACAGCATCCAATATGGCTCTCTCACCCCAAGAGATGCAATCATCATAAGAAAAGTCGAAAAACGCACGAGAAAGTTCAAGCATTGTTTCCACTTTCTCGCGCCCTTCCTGCTTTGCGACAACGCTTTCAAGGCTATCAATAACCCGTATATCCTCCTGCGCAAAGGAAAAGAAAAAAGAAGACAAAAGCAAAAGAATCAATATGCTATGCAACCTTTTCATCCAAGGAACATATTGTAGCGTTGCTCATCAAAGATGGTGGTGCTTTCGCCGTGGCCTGAGAAGACTTCCGTATCGTCGGGCAGGCGGAAAAGCCGCTCTTTTATGCTCTCAATCAGTTGCCTGAAGTCGCCGCCAGCGAGGTCGGTGCGCCCAATGCTGCGGTTGAAAAGCGCATCGCCAGTGAAGACCCAACCCTCGATTTCGGCATAGAGGCTGACACTGCCACGGGCGTGTCCGGGTGTGCAAATCACTTCCAAAGTGCTCTCCCCCACTTTGATGATTTCGTTGTCTTTCAAGTCAATGTCGGGCAACGGAAACTCGCCATCAGGAGAAAGGCCGAGCCACGCGCCGTGACGTTTGGCTTGAATAAAGTCAGGCTTTGTGTCGGGATGCGCCGCCACTGGGATGCCATAACGCTTTTTCACGGCCTCATTGCCGATGATATGATCCACGTGGCCATGCGTGTTGATGGCCATCAGCGGCTTCAGTTGGTGGCTGTCGATGAAACCGAACAGGCGGTCTTCCTCGCCTTTGTTGGAGCAGCCCGGGTCGATGATGACACATTCCTTGGTGTATTACAAGAATTTCGGGCAAAGATAAGGATTTTTCCTCAGTATTCAGAAATTGCCTATCTTTGTACGCTAATTTTGATTTAATGCCCTCGAAAAAGAAATACACGCTCCTGTTTTTGCTGCTTATGGCCTTGATGCCGATGGCTTATGCCCAGTTCTACAACGGCATGAACATGCCTTTCGGGAAGAACCGCGTGCAGTACGGCGACTTCCATTGGTCGTACTACATGAACGACAACTTCGACGTGTATTTTTACCAAGGCGGCAACGACCTCGCCAAATATGCGCAGGCCTACGCCAAAGACCAAATCCCGCGACTTGAAACCCGCCTCAACAGCCGCTTCGGGAAGAAAATCCAGTTCATCGTGTTCAACAGCAAGGGCGACTTCAAGCAAAGCAACATCAACCTTGAGGAAGAGGAAAACGGCAACACGGGCGGCATCACCAAAATCATCGGCTCGAAGGTGATTCTATATTTCGACGGCGACTACACCCACTTCGAGGCACAAATCCGCGAGGGCATCGCGAGCCTGCTGTTCAGCCAGGTGATGAACGGAATTTCTGTCGGGTCGCAAATCCGCAGTTCCTACCGCTACGACATCCCGCAGTGGTTCCGCGACGGCCTCGTGGCCTACATCGCGGGCAATTGGGACAGCCACAAAGAAGCCCAACTGCAACGCGGCATCACCTCTGGCAACTACAAGAAAATCAATCATCTGCAAGACGACGACGCGCAGATTGCGGGCTACTCGTTCTGGAACTTCATCGACGAGAAATATGGTAGCAAGTCGTTCAACGACATCCTGACCTTGGCCGAAAACACGAGCAATGTGCGCAAAGCCCTGCTGTATGTTACAGGCAAGGAATACAAGAAACTGCTCGATGAGTGGTTCACGTTCTACAAGGCTCGTTACGAGACACTTATGGCCAACCAACCCAAAGACGTGATGCCGCTGAAATACAAGAAATACCGCACTTTCACACAACCTTCGATTAGCCCGAATGGGAAACACATCGCCTACGTCAGCAACGACGAAGGCAAAATCCGACTTTGGCTTGAGGATCTGCAAAGCGGCAAGCGGCAGCAACTTTTCAGCGCAGGCTACCATTCCGATGAGAACATCGACACCTCGTTTCCGCTCTTGGCATGGCATCCCAACGGCGAAATCCTGTCGTTCATCCTCGAGGAAGAAGGCAAAATCCAGCTTTACAACCTCGACATCAACAGCGGCAAAAAGGCAAGCACCTATCTCTTTGATTTCCAGAAAGTCAGCTCGTTTTCCTACGCCCATAAGAGCCGCAAAATCGTGCTGGCCGCCACGCGCATGGGAAAACCCGACATTTACGTTTACAACCTGTTTTCCAACACTTTGGAGCAAATCACCAACGACTGGCACACCGATTTAAGTCCTGTCTTCACCTTCGATGACCGCCAAATCGTGTTCAGCTCGAACCGCGACAACGACACGCTGAAAAACGATGCGGAAATCGGATTCCAAAACAAACAATTTGACCTTTACGCCTATAATTATAATGCGGAATACGGAATGCGGAATGCGGAATACAAAGTGTTGCAAAACCTGACGCAACAACGTTTCTCGAACAACATCCTGCCCGAAGCCTTGAAGGACGGCAGCCTGCTCTACCTCAACGACACGAGCGGCTACTACAACCTCTACCAAATCCGTTTCGACAGCGCCATCAGCCACATCGACACGATTGTGCATTACCGCTATTTCGGTAAGAAAGAGCAACTTACGGACTATTCCGCCAACATCATCGACTACAGTTACCAGCCCCGCGACCACAAGGCCGCCCTGCTCATGGCCGACCAAAAAGGCGAGAAATTCTTCATGTCGCCCATCCTGCGCGGTCGCGAGCAAAACGTCAGCCAACTCAATCCCTACGCGCAAAAACGCCTCATTACCGAGCTGATACAGAAGGAGAAAGACACCGTGATGGAGCCTATTTCGAAGCGCCGTTTTTCGTCGAGCTACCGTTACGCCAAGCGCAAAAAGCAGATTAACAGCCAGTTGGGAACTGATTCCACGCAAATCGTGGCACAAAGCGCGCCCGAAGCGGCACCCAAACCGCGCCCGAAAGACACCATCCAACGCCCAAACAACTATTACGTTGAGCTTTTCGCCGACGAGCTGATGAGCCAAATCGACTTCTCGAGCATGAACTACAGCTACCAGCCTTTCACGGGTGGCGCGGCCCCGATTTACCTCAATTCGGGCTTCAACGTGTTTCTCGGCACGACCATGAAAGACCTCATGGAAGACTACAAAATCGAACTCGGCGTGAAACTCAACACCAGCCTCGTGAACAACGAATACGTGCTGCGTTTCAGCGACTTCAGCAAGCGTTTGGACAAGTCGATTACGCTGCACCGCTACGTTACCGACAATGCCTCGCGCTATTATTACCGCACCTTCACCAACGAGGCGTTCTACACGTTGAGCTATCCTTTCAGCGAAATACTAAGTTTAAGAGGTACAGCCATTTACCGCAACGACCACCGCGTGAATCTGGCCATCGACGACTACAGCCTCGCCGACCCCGACACCTACGAAAACTGGGGCGGACTGCGCGGCGAACTCGTTTATGACAACTCGAAGAAAATCGGGACCAACCTGCGCGTTGGCGCACGCGGGAAAATCTTCGCCGAGTACCATCAGAAAATCGCGAAAAACACCGCCAACATGGTCGTGGCCGGCTTCGACTATAGGCATTACACCCGCATCAGCCGCAACTTCATCTGGGCCAACCGCATTGCGGGCAGCACCTCGTTCGGACAGCAAAAACTCATCTATTACATGGGCGGTGTCGATAACTGGATTCTTGCCTCCTTCGACCCTGGCACGCCCATCGACTATGAGCAAAACTACGCCTACCAGACCCTCGCGACCAACATGCGCGGCTTTGCGCAAAACATCCGCAACGGCAACAATTTCGTCGTCCTCAACAGCGAGCTGCGCTTCCCCGTGTTCAGCTATTTCGCCAACCGGCCCATCAACTACAATTTCATCAAGGACTTCCAAATTGTGGCTTTCGGCGACCTGGGCACCGCCTGGACCGGCTGGAACCCTTACGACCCGAACAACTCGCTCTACACCTCACACCTTTATGACGGCAACTTGCACATCAGCGTTACGGAGATGAAAGAGCCTTTGGTGGGCGGCATCGGCGTGGGACTGCGCACCACCCTGTTCGGCTACTTCATCCGAGGCGACGTGGCTTGGGGCATCGAGGATGGGCACATCAGCAACAAGCCGAGGTTCTATCTTTCGTTTAACCTCGATTTCTAAGTTTTTTTTGTGGCTTCACAGCCAGAGAAAAAAATCCCGCGACAGGATTTCCTGCCGCGGGATGCTGAAAAAAACTCTAAAAACAATGTTTTTTTACTTCAGGCCATTCCAAGTGCCAAAGATGGGCTTGCACTGGGTATAGAGTGCAGGGCAGTTGAAGACTTTGTACATGTCGGATCCCATGGGCTGCCAGACTTCAACTCCGCGTTGGAAGGTGTCCCAGCCGCCGGGAGCCAAGATGAAGAGGTAGTAGTTGGTGCCATAGCCCGTGATGGTAGTTTCTTGCGGGGCGTTGGCAGCGCGAACCAACTCGAGAGTGTAAGGCTCGGTGGGGTTGTAGCCGTTGTTCCAAGCGGCATTCTTCATCGTAACAGCCGGCAAGTAACGCTGCACATACGCGTCGTTTTCGGGGCTGTAGGGCGAGTAGTTGAACTTGTTCTTCAGCTGACGCACGATGCCAGAAACGGTCGAGGTGCTGTTGCAGATCAGGTTGAGGCAGCGCTCGCCGAGGGCGGCATCACGGGCGTAGATTTCCATGGCCATCGGAACCATGGCGGCGGTGCCGTGCAGCGACTTGCCGAGGAAGTTGCTGTAAACAGCCTCAAACTCGGTGTATCCCGAGGGGATGTTGGTGAAGGTGACCCAAGCCGTGGGCGATTGGAAGTTGGTCTCGTTGAGGTTGATCGCGCCTTCCAGCGTATAGACGTGGTCGCCGTAACGCATCGTGTTGCCGTCGATTTGCACTTCGTGCGCGGTCTCGTTGATGAGGTGTGCCCACGAGTCGCCAGAGGTGCTGCCACCGCCGCCAGTGCCACCACCGCCGCCAGTGCCACCACCGCCGCCGGTACCACCACCGCCGCCAGTGCCACCGCCACCGGGGTTGTCGGTAGGAGTGTCGGTTCCACCATTGTTCGGTTCTTTTTCGCAGCCGGTGAACGACACCAGGCCAATGCCCAAGAGGGCGATCATGAGGGTGTTACCCCATCTGTTCATCTTTTTCATTTCTGTAAGATTTTAGTTAATAATAAATGAATTAGTTTAAGTGTTGTTTGTTATTCTTTGAAAATGTAGAGGCGGCGGTTGAGCCGCCTCTACTGTTGTTTACGTTTACAGCGTCTTGACGAACCTCAGGCTCACGTTGCCGAAGCGGACGAGGTAGAGGCCCGATGCAAGGTCGGTGACGGAGATTTCGTCGTCGGAGCTTGCGCTGACAACCTTCACCAGCATTCCGATGCTGTTGTAGATCTTCACCTCTGTGTTAGGCTCGATGCCAGCGATGCGGATGACCGTGTTGGTGGGGTTCGGGTAGAGTTCGTAGAAGCTCTCGCCGTTTTCGTCGATGCCGGTGGTCCTGAAGAAGGCCACAAGGGTGATGTCCTCGTTCACGGTGAGGCTGCGCGGGTTGTCGGTCGAGCCGTCGCTCCACTTGTCGAACTCGCGACCCGTGGCCGGGAAGGCCTGAATGGTGGCCGTCGTGCCGTGCACATACACGCCGTCGCCGCTCACCGTGCCGTCGTCGCCGTTGCAGATGAGGATGACGCGGTGCGTCTCGGTGCCCGAGGCTGCGAAGGTGGCGGTGTAGGTGGCGTTGCCCGTCACGGTGATGGTGCGCGGGTTGTCGCTGTTGCCATCGCTCCAGCGCATGAACTCGTAGCCCTCGTTGGCCAAAGCGCTGATTTCAACGGTCTCGCCGATATGGTAGGTGCCTCCGCCAAAGGCCTGGCCCATGGTGGGATCGGCACTATTGACCGTAATCGTGTAGGTGGCTGCCGATTCAAACTCGGCCTCAAGCGTCATATCGCTGTCAAGTCTGACGACGCGCGGGTTGCGTGTGCTGCCGTCGCTCCACTTCACAAACTCGGCTCCGGCGTTGGGATAGGCGCTGATTTGCACCGGCGTGCCGGCGGGATAGCTGCCGCCGCCCATCACCGTGCCAAGGCTCGGGTCGTTCACCGTCAAAGTCAAGGTGTAGGTTTCGCCGCCAGCGGTGGAGAATACGGCCGTGTAGGTGGCGTTTTCCGTTACGGTAACATTGCGCGGGTTCTGCACCACACCGTCGGCCCACTGGGTGAAGGTGTAGTTGGCGTTGGGCGTGGCGCGAAGCGTGGCCGTGGCGCCGTAGGCGTAGCTGCCGCCGCCGGTAACCGTGCCGCCTGCCGCAGGACTGGCGTTCACCGTGATGGTGTATTGCTGTGCCTCAAAGAAGGCGGTGAAGCTCATGTTGTTGTTCACCGTCACTTGGCGCGGGTTCATCGTGGAGTTGTCGTTCCAGCTCTTGAAGGTGTAGCCCTCGTTGGCGGTGGCGCGAAGCGTGGTGGTGCTGCCGGCGGCAAACACACCCGTGCCGGTAACGCTGCCCGAACCGGCGGGCGAAACCACTGCCGAAACGGTGTAGTAGGTGGCACCCACAGGGGTGAACGTGGCTGTGTAGGTGGCGTTCTCCGTCACCGTCACTTGGTGCGGGTTCGCCGTCGAGCCGTCGCTCCAGCCTTGGAACTCATAGCCGCTGGCGGGTGTGGCCGTCAGGGTGGCCGTCGAGCCGTAGGCGTAGTTGCCGCTGCCCGTCACCGTGCCGCCGTTGGTCGGGTTGGCTACCACGACGATGGTATAGACGTCGGCATCGAAGAGGGCGGTGAAGCTCATGTCGGTGGTCACCGTCAGCGTGCGCGGGTTCGTCGTCGAGCCGTCGCTCCAGCGCAGGAAACTGTAGCCCGTGTTGGGCGTGGCCGTCAGCACGATGCTGGTGCCGGCCTCGTAGGTGCCGCCGCCGCTCACCGTGCCCGAGCCTTCGGGGGTCACGCTGGTGGTGACGGTGAAGTAGGTCGTGCCCACTTCACCGAAGGTGGCGGTGTAGGTGGCGTTGCCAAACACCGTGACGGTGTGCGGGTTGTCGGTCGAGCCGTCGCTCCAGCCTTGGAACTCATAGCCGCTGGCGGGCGTGGCCGTCAGCGTGGCCGTCGAGCCGTAGGTGAAGTTGCTGCCGCCGCCGCTCACTGTGCCGCCATGGGCAGGAGAGGCATAAACGCTCACCGTGTAGTGGTCTTGCGTGAACGTGGCCGTGTAGGTGGCGTTCTGCGTCACCGTGATGGTGCGCGGGTTCGTCGTGCTGTTGTCTTGCCACTTGCTGAAGCTGTAGCCCGTGTTGGCCGTGGCCGTCAGCGTGGTGGAAGAGCCTTCCTGGAAGGTGCCGCCGCCGCTCACCGTGCCGCCCACCGACGGGTTGGAGGCTGTGGTGATGGTGTAGTACTGGATGGGCGTTTCGGCGAAGACGGCCGTGTAGGTGGCGTTTTCGCTCACGGTGAAGCTGTAGGTGGCGTTGGTGCTCACCACCGAGCCGTTCTTCTTCCAGCTCTCAAACTGGTAGCCGCTGGCGGGCGTGGCCGTCAGGGTGCAGGTGGCGCCGTTGTTGTAGGTGCCGCCGCCCGAAACCGAGCCCCAAGCGTTGTTGTTGGAGTTGGCCGTGATGGTGTATTGCACGATGGTCTGCTCCACGCGCACGTCCTTGATGAACCAGTTGTGGGCGTAGTAACCGTGATAGTTGAACTCCAAGGAGATGACATGTCCGGCATAAGCAGAGAGCGGAACTTCCACCTCTGTCCAGCTGCTGGAAAACTGGTTGTCGGACCAAATCATAGTTCCGTATTGGTCCGTGGCAGGTGTGCCTGTGCCGTCTTGTCTTATGAAAACCTCGTTGCTCATGTAGGAGCCGGAAGAGGTGGACTTGGTCTTGAACTTCAGCACATAGTCGTGGCCGGCGGGCAGGGTGATGTTGGGCGAGTAGAGGCAGCCATGTTGAGGAAGGCCCGCCTGTCCCCACGGGTGGTAGGCGCAGTCCTCCGAGCTGTTGTATTTCCAGCACCTCTTGTCGCCGCTCTTGTCGTAGTCGATGTTATACCAGCAAGTGCTTTGCCAAGGCCAAGCGCTGAAATTAAATGCATAAGGCACATCTTCTGCGGCGCAAACTGTCCAGCTTTCGGTGACGCTCACGTCGTCGATAACCCAGCAATGCGGACCGCTGGGGTTTGCTGGATGATTGTACTTGAAAGCGATGTAAACCGCATGGCCTTGGTAGTCTTTGAGATTAACGGTAATCGTTTTGTATGAAGAGGACGCGGAGGTTTCTTCCCATATCTTCGTAAACGCGCTGGTTGAGGTGCCCGTTGTGGAAATCCAAACGCTGCAACCGCCTGAAGTATAATAGTCGGCTCGGGGTTGGCAGGATTTGAAGGTCAAAGTGGTATAGTCGCGCCCAGGCTGCAGGAAGAGCTGCGGGCTGATGAGCCAACCCTCTTGGGCTACAGTGGACGCTTGGCCATACCTATGATAAGCGCAATGATTGCCCGTTGCGGGAGCGAATGAACTGTTGAAAGGATGCTCTCCGGCACGGTCCCAATAACTGGCATAGCCGTCATTGTTGTTGTCCACATCGCTTTTGGTCCAGCAAGCCCAGCCCGTGCTGCCATTCTCGAAGCCTTCGGTGAAGGGCAAGCTGCGGATTTCGCTGTTGGTGCACTCCTGCTCGGCAACGTAAAGGCCGTACAATTTCTCGCAGTAGGAGGGCGTGTAAAGCACCGAGCCGTTTTTCCAAATCTTGCCAGCATTGGTTTGGGAACCAGCGCAGTAAACGCCGCTGGTGTTGGCTCTGACAACTTCAAAAAAGCCACTGGTGGTGTAAAGCTGGAAGCCATTTTTCCACAGTATGTCAGGGCTTGAGCCACCATACGAAGCCACATAGATATCTCCACCATCAACCCAGATGCTTGCGCGACCATCTGCTGATGAATTCACCAATTGGTATATCTCGGTTTCACCTCTCCAAACTCTCAGTTTACTGTCAACCACACCCACACTTATGATATTACCATTATACCAGGCAATATCCAAGATTTTTGAATTATTAGGGAATGTGTGGTAAACACTACCTTCTTTCCAAACCACGCCGTGATAATTGGAAGAAGAAGTGTACTGATAGCCACCAGTGAACACATAATTGTCATTGGCTGCGCCGAAACAAAGGGCATTGGCTTCGCTGTTATAACTGGAATTGCCCATTTGCTGTTGAGGAGTCGTGTTGTTGCCTCTCCAATAACAAGCCACTTTCTTTCCACTAATTGTTTTGTATCCAGTGGAGAAAAGATAGCCTTTGCCCATCTTAATATCATTGATGTGCATTCCGTCGGAAGCGGCGGTGTTCAGAAAAACGAAGCCATTCTTATGAACATCTCCATAGAGGGGGGTACTGCCATCCATGGCATTGGCGACCCAATAGACATCGCCCGTGGAGGCATCCACTGTTACGGCAGTAGATGACCAATCATAAGAACCAATTCTCTGATGCAGTATACTACCGTTTTTGTACACTGCGGCAACCTTCTTGCCGTTTGAATCTTTGAAGTAGCCCGAAGTGTAGATGTCTTGGGCTACGCTCATGCCAGCGAAAGCCATCACCGCCATGACGAAAAGTAATAATCGCTTCATAGTTCTAGAGTTTTTAATGAAACATAAAATGAATTAGTTAAAGTTTAAAGTTTAAGTTCACGGGGCAAAAATATAGCAATTTTTTCTTATGCCTATAGGTAATTCTACCTATTTTTCATCTTTTTTTGAAAAAAAATGCATTTTTTTCGGTTTTTTTTGGGGGGGGGCTATTAATTAATAAGGTGTGAGGGAATTTCTTTGTTAGACTGGGGACTTAGGACTTTGTCTTCCGTCCTCTGTCTTATTGAAATTTGCGGGAACGATAGCATTTTAGCGAAATAAATTTCGGGGATTGATAGTATTTTGAAGAAACAAATTTCGGGGATTGATAGTATTTTTCTCAAAAAATATCATGTATTCTAAAGATTATCAGTATCTTTGCAGCGATTTTCAAATTAAAAAAAATATGGAACATGTTTTTAAGCGGAAAATCTATCAGCAGATGCTGGATTGGAAAACGCAAAACCAAGGCAAGAGTGCGCTTTTGATTGAAGGCGCACGACGCATTGGCAAATCCACCATCGTTGAACAATTCGCCATACAAGAATACAAATCGTATATCCTCATTGATTTCAACAAAGCATCGCAAAAAGTAAGGAGCCTGTTTGATGACTTGATGGATTTGGACTACATCTTCCTCTATCTGCAAAGCGCCTATCGCACGACTTTGTATCCGCGCGAGTCCGTCATCATCTTTGACGAAGTTCAACAGTGCCCCAAGGCGCGGCAAGCCATCAAGTATTTGGTACAAGACGGCAGATATGATTACATGGAAACTGGTTCGCTCATCAGCATACACCAGAACATCGACGGCATTACCATCCCCAGCGAGGAAGACAGGATAGATATGTATCCGATGGACTATGAAGAGTTTCGATGGGCGATGGACGACACGGCCACCATCCCCTTGCTGAAGCAGATGTTTGAAAGGCAAATCTCTTTAGGAGACGACATGAACCGCCAATATATGCGCGACCTCAGGCTGTATATGCTCGTGGGTGGTATGCCGCAGGCGGTAAGCGAATACCTGAACACAAAGAACCTGCGGGCAGTCGATTCCGTAAAGCGGAAGATTATCAAACTCTACATTGACGATTTCCGCAAGATTGACAAAACCGGCAAGATTGGCAAGCTTTTTACAGCCATTCCATCCATGCTTGCTCGCGGCGTGTCGCGGTTTTATCCGACATCGGTCATAAAAGGTGTCAAGGCAGACAAGATAGAGGATTATCTGATTGCGCTGGAAGAAAGCAAAACGGTCAATTTCGCGTATCACGCCACCGACCCTCAAGTGGGACTGCCCTTAAGCGAGGACAAGAGCCGCTTCAAGTTGTTTGTGGGTGACACGGGGCTGATGGTCACGCTGGCTTTTTGGGACAAGAGTTTCACGGAAAACGTTTTGTACGACAAGCTTCTTGCCGACCGTTTGCCCGCCAATCTCGGGTATGTTTATGAGAATCTTGTGGCCCAGATGCTTCGCGGTGCCGGAAACGAACTCTATTACTACACATGGCCTAAAGACGAAAAGCACAACTACGAGGTGGATTTTCTTCTGTCGCGAGGGGCAAAGATTTGTCCGTTGGAAATCAAATCAGGAAACTATAACTCCCACGCCTCGCTTGACGAGTTCTGCAAAAAGTTCTCCTCTCGGGTCGGGAACCGCTATCTTGTTTACACCAAAGACCTCCGCAAAGACGGGGCAACCATGCTCGTGCCAGTTTATATGGCGGGATTGTTGTGATTAAAACCTCACCAATTTGGGCATCTAAAGCCATTGGCTTCGAATAATTTTCGTGCAAATGGAGAGGAATGGCGAGGATTCGGAAACTAGGTTAGCGTTTTTGCTTGAAGAAATCGGTCAGCAGAGCGAGGCACTCGTCGCGCATCACGCCCGTTTCGGTTTTCGTCTTGGGATGGAGCATCGGGCCGAAGCGCGAGAAGCCGTTTTTCGGGTCGTCGGTGGCCCAAACCACCTTGCCGATGTGGGCGTGGCACAAGGCTCCGGCGCACATGGGGCATGGCTCCAAGGTGACGTAAAGCGTGCATTCGTCCAAGTATTTGGCGCCCAAGGCGTTGGCCGCAGCGGTGATGGCGAGCATCTCGGCGTGGGCGGTTACATCGTTGAGGGTTTCGGTTTGGTTGTGCGCCCGCGCGATGATCTTGTTGTTGCACACCACCACGGCACCAATCGGGATTTCGTCGGCTTCAAGAGCTTGTTGCGCCTCTTGATAAGCCTGTTTCATATAATATTCGTCGGAGAAAACGCTAAAAGTCATGGTTTTACATTTTTGATAGGAGTTGGCTCGAAGTGATTTCCATCTTGCTGAAAGCGAACCATTTCTTTCCCAAATCCTTCAACGAGGCTCCAATGTGATAAACGGTTTCGTCAATCATCAGGAAACGATCGTGGGAATCGGCAAAAACTTGAACATCAATGGGTTCGTATTGCGTATTGTGAAGGTTAATGTCGTTTTGCAAGGTTGGAGTTATTTGACGGGTATAAATTGTGGCTTTTACACCAGAAGAACGCTTGTCAAGAAGTTTCAGAACCGTATCATCTATATAATTGTCAATGAGAACGATACGTTTCTTCGCACTGCGAATCAAATCGCTGACAAAAACATGAGCATCGAACACTTGACCTTCAAAAAAGATGCCTTCAACTGGCGGGAGCGAGGTGCGGACAAAAAAGTCTATTTTTTCGGAATGCTCAGCCAATAATACTTGTTGGTTTTCCAATTGGTTCTCGATTTTGAGCAAACGTTGGTTTAATGCATAACCTTTTAGCAGATAGTCTTTTAGGACTTTGTTGGCCCATTGGCGGAATTGTGTGCCGCGTTGCGATTTGACGCGATAGCCTACTGATATGATGACGTCAAGATTATAGAGTTTCACTGGTCTATCAGAAAAAGGAATTTGCAAAAAATGCAAATTGCTTTTCTCCTCCAGTTCACCTTCCGCGAATACATTTCTTATATGTCTTGAAATGACGGAAATGTCTTTTTGAAACAATTCCGCCATCTGCGCCTGAGTGAGCCAAACAGTTTCTTCCTCCAAACGCACTTCAAGTTGCACGTTCTCATTAGGTTGGTATAATATGATTTCGCCGGTTTGCTGCATGTCAATTACATTTTGATTTCAAACCCATCCCAATCCGGCCCCAAAGGGAATTTCTGCCGGAAACGTTGCAGCTTTTCATAGTCCAAAGTGCAGTGCAGCACGGCTTCTTGGTAAGGATTGGCCTTGGAGATGATTTCACCTCGGGCGTTAATCACTTGTGACTCACCGCTGTAGTGCAAGTCGTTGGCATCTTCGCCCACGCGGTTCACGCCAATCCAATAGGCTTGGTTTTCGATGGCGCGGGCAACAAGGAGCGTGTTCCAAACCACCATTCGCGAGTCGGGGAAATTGGCCAAATAGAAGGCCAAATCGTACTCGTATTGCCCGTTTTGGTAACGGTTTCGCGCCCACACGGGGAAGCGGATGTCGTAGCACACCATCGGCTTGATTTTCCAGCCGTTAAGCTCCACAACCAATTGTTTTTCACCGCGTTCCACCAATTTGTCTTCGCCGCCCATCGTGAAGGTGTGGCGTTTGAAATAGAGTTCGTAACTCCCGTCGGGGCGCATCCAGACGAGACTATTGTAGTAATGCCCGTCCTTCTCCAAAGGGAAGGTGGTGCAAATGACAGCGCTTTTCGCTTTGGCTTGGTTTTTAAGCCATTGCATTGTCGGGCCGTCTTCGGTTTCGGCGAAGATTTTCGGATCGACGGGGAAGGCCGTGGTGAAGGTTTCGGGCAGGAGAATCAGGTCGGTTTCGGGCTGTACTTGTTCTAATAATTCGCTGAAATGCTGCAAATTGACAGCCTTGTCCTCCCATTTGAGGTCGGCCTGGATGTAGGCTATGTTGAGGTTGTTCATGGTTGCTATATTCCGAAAAAATACTCGGCGGTAAGTGGTTAAAAAAAGGCGTTACCGCCGAGTATTATCGTTCATCATCGCATTAAATCTGCCAAAGTCACTTCGCTGTTGATGTCGCCTGAATAGGGATTCCCCTTTAGGCCAAGTGTGGTTATCATGGTGAGGTGCAGGGCTTTTTTGGTTTGGGTGTGTTCGCGGAACAGTTCGCGTCGGTCGAGCAGCCATTGGTCGTAATCTTTCTTGATGGAGTATGCCGTGGCAGAATACTTCATCTCGCAAAGGTTGATAGTCTGGTCCTTACGGTCAATGATCATGTCGATTTGTGCCCCGACTTTATCTTCCTTGTTTCGGTAAGTCCATGAGCAGATATCGCTTTGTATCCCGTTGATACCCAATGCTTTTTTTATCTGGTTGAGATGCAAGAAACAAACTTGTTCAAAAGCATAGCCTTTCCAAGCCGTCACGTTGGAAGAGTCCATCATATTGGCCCAATGCTGCTCGTCGCGGCCGTTGTAATTTTTGACGAAACGCAAATAAAACAAAGTGAAAAGGTCGGTCAGTTGGTAAAGCATGTCGCGCTGTTTCTTGCCAAATGCGGAATAGCAGCGCACGATGTCACAATTGCAAAGGTTTTTCAGCATTTCGGTCAGGTTGCCGTTGTCGGTCATGCCAAGCAACTCGATGATTTCCCTTCGCGTCATCCCTTTTGCTTTTTGGCCCAGCAACTCGACAATCCGCTTGTAGGCCGATGCATCGTTATACAAAGAGCCAAACATGAAGTCATATTCCGACCTCAACGGGGCGTTTTGCGAGAAAAGCAGTTCGTCCACGTTCTGGATTTGGCTCAGCCCTTTTTGCAGCATACTGATATAATAAGGTATGCCGCCAAACACCATGTAGCAATCCAATATTTGCCTATCATTCCATTTAATTTTTTGGTATTCAAGCATTTGTTTTGTTTCCGAAAGTGTAAACGGAGCCAACCAAATGCGGTGCGTCACGCGGTTGTGCAGGCCGCCTTTGCCGCCCAAGAGTTTGTCGGTCATCCAAGTGGTGGCTGACCCGCACACGATGAATTTCAACTTGGCCTGACTCGACGCCCAACTGTTCCAAAACAGCTCGAAGGCGCGGAGGAACTTGGAACGCGGCACGTCGAGCCAAGGCATTTCGTCGATGAATACGACAACGGTTTCCTTTTGCACATGCGAAAGGTAATGCTGTAATTGGTCGAAGGCTTCCATCCAGTTTTTGGGCATGGGGTAAAAGCTGCCGGAAAACTGGTTGAGTTGCTTGTTGAAGAAGGCCAATTGTTCTTCCAACGAACCGTTGTAAATGCCTGTGGTATAGAAATCAAACTGTTCCTCGAAGAATTGCTTCACGAGGTAGGTCTTTCCCACGCGGCGACGACCGTAAACCGCCACCAATTCAGGCTTCCCCGAATGGCAGCAGTCTTTCAGCAGTTGCTGTTCCTTTTCCCTTCCAATGATTTTCATGGCGTTTTTTGTTAAGATTCACGCCGCAAAGATAATACTTTTTTTGAGTTACCGCCATATATTCCGAAAAAATACTCGGCGGTAAGTGGTTAAAAAAATGAGTTACCGCCGAGTATTATTGAAAAATACTCGGCGGTAAGTTGTTAAAAAAACGCGACCCCGCTGGTTTACTGCTTAAGTTGTTGATTGCCAGTATCAAAATTGGAAATAAATAAACGACTGCAAATCCGCCGTGATGAATTGGTAAATCACAAACACGATGAGGATGCAAACCAAGACCATCAGCGGCAAGGGCATCTTGGCAAACCAAAGGCGGTAGCGCCGCTTGAATTTCTCTGGAAGCCAATGGATTATCAGTCCTATCACTATGAGAATGAATACGTTGCTGTAGTGACTGACGATGTCGGGGATTTGGTCGAGACGCCAGCGGCTGCCCATTTGGTTTACCATGTTTTTGGCGGTGTTCCAAGCGGTTTCGTTGGCTTCGGCGGGGTCGAGGTTGGAGCCGCTGCGGAAGAACAGTCGCGTGAAGGTGATGAAGGTGAAGGTCTGG
>CADAVB010000056.1 GCA_902791165.1 uncultured Bacteroidia bacterium | reverse complement strand
TGCGCCATCGCCACCGCGAGGCTGTCGCCTGCCATGTCGCCATACTGTTCTGCGTCTTTGAACGACTGCATTGCAATCTTATTCTCGCCGTAGTGCTGCTGCACGAAGCCGCTGTAGAGCGCGGCGGTGGCGGCGCGGTCGTACTGCTTCTTGCGGACGAAGTAGGCAGCGGCGCGCTCCAGCTCGGGGCTGGTGCTGAAGAAGGGCTTGTCGTCGAAATACTCGTCGTCCATCAGCGGCGGGATGCTGCCGGCGGCGGTGTCGTGGTGGCCAAAAAGCACCTCGCCTTGCAGCATGGCAAGCTCCATGCGCTCGCGCTCGCTGAAGTAGGCTTCCATGCGCAACACGCTGTCAATCAGGCGCAAGGTGCTGTCGGGCAGGGTGTCAGCGAGGCGCTCGGCACGGCGCACCATCTGGCGCGCTTTGTGCGTAGTGCCAGTGCACGAGGCCAAGGCCAACAGCAAAACCAAGCCTATGACGAATCGTTGTTTCATGGCGGCAAAGGTAAGGAAAAATGCGGACAACAAAACAAAAAAAAGAGGGCTTTTTGGCCCTCTTTTCGTTTGGTGTTGGTTGAAGCGGATGCTTATTCGGCAGGCTTCTGTTCGCCTTTGCAGCAACCCTTTTCGCCTTCGCCTTTGCAGCAACCCTTTTCGCCGTGGTGGCATTGCTTCATGCCCTCGATGCGCTTCATGATGAGGTCTTTTTGTTCATCAACGCTGAGGTTGGCAATGTTTTCCCAAGCGGCCTTCATGGCTTCACATTCAGCCTTCATTTCGGCGCACTTCTTTTCGCACTCGGCCTTTTGTTCGGCGGTCATTTCTTCAAGTTTCTTCTCGCACTCCTTGGCGCAACCTTCGCCCTTTTCCTTCATTTCTTCCATTTTGGCGTCCATTTCGGCAAACATGGCGATGGCCTTGGCGTTGAGGTCGGCCTTGACGTTGTCGTCAAGCTCGTCCCACTTGGTGAACTCGTTCATGAGTTTGCCCATGGGGCATTCTTGCTTTTCTTCGACCACTTCGGTCTTCTCTTCCTGAACAGGCTCAGCGGGCTGTTCGGCTTGCTTAGGCGTGTTGTTGCAGGCCACCATGAAGAGGCAGGCCATACCGAGAGTAAATACTAACTTTTTCATTTTGAATGAGTTTTGTTTGAAAATAATGTTGATTTGATGTTGATATTCTATTGAAAAATCCCGCAAAAGTACGATTTTTTTCAACAACAACCCTAAAATTGTGATTTTTTGCAAAAAAAATCTTTTTTATAATAAGGTTGTTTATTTGAAGAGGAATTTCTAATTTTGCGGCCTAATTTTACGGTCAAAAATTTTGACTGCAAAAAAGGTATTTCGATGCATATCAATGAATAGCAACTTGAGCCTATATCAACCTTCGGAAGAGTCCATCGTTGTTTACAAGAGCAACGACGGCATCGTGCAATTGGATGTGCAGGTGGCGGATGAAACGGTTTGGTTGACGCTCAATCAACTCGCTATGCTGTTTGATAGGGACAAGTCGGTCATATCTCACCATTTACGCAATATTTATGCTGAAGGTGAGCTTACAAGAGAGGCAAGTGTTGCAAAAAATGCAACGGTTCAAAATCTATAAGGGAATTGTCAGTTGAAACAATAATAACAGGTGAAATAATATGGCCGAGGCAATTATCATAAACAAAACATCGGACATCGAGGTCATAAAACACCATATTTATGAGGTGCGTGGGCTTCGTGTGATGCTTGACCGCGACTTGGCGGAGTTGTATGGAGTGGAAACTCGAGTCTTGAATCAAGCCGTGCGGCGCAACATTGAACGCTTTCCTGAAGATTTTATGTTTACAATGACCGATGAGGAGATGGAAATTTGGAAATCACAAATTGTGATGTCCAATTCCATTCGGATGGGTATGCGAAGGCCTCCAGTGGTTTTTACTGAACTCGGCATTGCTATGCTCAGTTCTGTTTTGCGATCTGAAACGGCTATACAGGTCAACATCAACATCATGAGGGCTTTTGTGATGATACGGCAAGCAGTGTCGGCATGGCAGGACACCAATTTGAAAATAGAGCAACTCAATCATAAGGTTGATCAGTTGAACAACTATGTGGAGGAGGATGCCCTTGACCAATTGCGGGAAAAGAATGTTAAGCCGAGAAGACGAATAGGTTATAAGCGGGAAGAAAATGATAACTAATTTAAGTTCAAATAACTAATTCTTAAACATTAAAGAAATGGCAGAAAAAAAGTTTTTGACATGCGATGGCAATCAGGCTGCGGCCCATGTTGCCTACATGTTCAGTGAAGTGGCCGCCATTTATCCTATCACTCCGTCGTCGCCGATGGCAGAGTATATCGATGAATGGGCCGCTAAAGGTCAGAAGAACATCTTTGGCGAGACCGTCAGAGTGGTTGAAATGCAATCCGAAGCCGGTGCCGCCGGTGCCGTACACGGCTCGTTGCAGGCCGGCGCCCTCACCACCACCTACACCGCCTCGCAAGGTCTCTTGCTGATGATTCCCAATATGTACAAGATTGCTGGTGAGTTGCTTCCGGGCGTGTTCCACGTCTCGGCCCGTGCCCTCGCCGCCCAGGCCTTGTCCATTTTCGGCGATCACGCCGACGTGATGAGCGCCCGCCAAACGGGCTTCGCGCTCTTGGCCACTGGCAGCGTCCAGGAAATCATGGACCTCGCTCCTGTGGCGCACTTGGCCGCCATCGAAGGCCGCGTGCCCTTCCTGCACTTCTTCGACGGTTTCCGCACCTCACACGAAATCCAGAAGGTGGAGGCCGCCGACATGGAGAAGCTCCGCAAGCTCGTCAATTACAAGGCTTTGAAGGAATACCGCGACAGAGCACTCAACCCTGAGCACCCCGTCACGCGCGGCACCGCCCAGAACCCCGACATCTACTTCCAGACCCGCGAGTTGCAGAACAAGTACTACGACGCGCTGCCCGACATCGTGGCCAAATACATGAAGCAGATGAGCCGCATCACGGGCCGCACCTACGCCCCGTTCACCTACTACGGCGCCGCCGATGCCACTGACGTTATCATCGCCATGGGCTCCATCACCGACGTCATCAAGACTGTCATCGACAAGGAGAACAAGGCTGGCAAGAAAGTCGGCCTCGTCAGCGTGCACCTCTATCGTCCCTTCAGCGTGAAGTACCTCATGGATGTCATGCCGAAGACCGTGAAGAAGATCTGCGTCCTCGACCGTACCAAGGAACCCGGCGCCAACGGCGACCCGCTCTACCTCGATGTCGTGGAAGCCTTCAAGGATGCCAAGAAGAAGCCCGTGATTATCGGTGGCCGCTATGGTCTGTCCTCAAAGGATACCACCCCCGCCCAGATTTTGGCCGTTTACAAGAACCTCGCCGCCGAAAAGCCCATGAACCAGTTCACCGTGGGTATCAAGGACGACGTCACCCGTCGCTCGCTCAAGGTCGGTAAGGAAATCTCCATCCTGCCGAAGGGCACGTTCGAAGCCAAGTTCTACGGCCTCGGTGCCGACGGTACCGTGGGTGCCAACAAGAACTCCATCAAGATTATTGGCGACAACACCAACAAGTATAGCCAAGCCTACTTCGACTACGACTCAAAGAAATCAGGCGGTTACACCTGCTCACACCTGCGTTTCGGCGACCAGCCCATCTTGGCTCCTTACCTCGTCGGCACGCCCGACTTCGTGGCTGTCCACGTGCCGAGCTACCTGAAGAAATACGACTGCCTCCGTGGCTTGAAGAAGAACGGTACGTTCCTCTATAACTCGCCCTGGAGCGTGGCTGAGACCAAGAAGCATCTTCCCGACTTCGTGAAGAAGTATCTGGCCCTCAACAATATTAATATGTATATCATCGACGCCACGAAGATCGCTGCCGAGATTGGTCTGGGCAACCGCACCAACACCATCCTACAGAGCGCGTTCTTCAAGATTTCGGGCGTCATTCCTTACGACCTGGCCGTCGAGCAGATGAAGAAGTTCATCGTGAAGAGCTACGGCAAGAAGGGTGAGGACATCGTCAATATGAACTATGCCGCCGTCGATCGTGGTGGCGAAATCACGAAGATGGAAATCCCCGCCGAGTGGGCCAAGCTCGACTGCACCACCGACTTCGTCTTCGAGCACAACGCCGACGATCCCGAATTTATTAATAAGGTGATGCGCCCGATGGTCGCCCAGTGTGGCAACGACCTGCCCGTGAGCGCCTTCAAGGACATCGTTGATGGCACCTTCCCGGCTGGCACCACCGCTTACGAAAAGCGTGGCGTGGCCACCGTCGTTCCCGAATGGAACGCCAAGAATTGCATCCAGTGCAACCAGTGCTCGCTCGTTTGCCCGCACGCCGCCATCCGTCCCGTCGTCATGACCGACGCCGAGCTGAAGAAAGCCCCGAAGGGCATGGCCACCGCCGACATGAAGATGCCGAAGGAAATGGCAGGTATGCACTTCCGTATGCAAGTCAGCGTCTTGGACTGCACAGGCTGCGGCAACTGCGCCGACGTTTGCCCCGCCAAGGAAAAGGCCCTCGTGATGAAACCGTTCGAAAGCCAACTCGACGAAGCCAAGAACTGGGACTACAGCCAGAAAAAGGTGACCTACAAGGATGAACTCATCGACAAGTACGCCAATGTGAAGAACAGCCAGTTTGCACAGCCGCTGTTCGAGTTCTCCGGTGCCTGCGCCGGCTGCGGCGAAACGCCTTACATCAAGACCATTACCCAACTGTTTGGTGAGAGAATGTTGGTAGCCAACGCCACGGGTTGCTCGTCAATCTACGGCGGTTCGGCTCCCGCAACGCCTTACTGCAAGAACAACCGTTCGGGCAAGGGTGTGGCATGGGCCAACTCCCTGTTCGAGGACAACGCCGAGTTCGGTCTGGGCATGGCCACCGCCACCCGCAAGCTCCGCGACCGCGTGGAACGCATCATGACGGAAGCCATCGCCGAGTGCAAGTGCTGCACCAAGGAACTGAAGGCTTTGTTCCAAGAGTGGATCGACAACCGCGAGTGCGGCATCAAGACCGCCGAGCTGGCTCCCCAAATCCTGAAGGCTTGTGAAAAGTGCGACTGCGACTACTGCAAGCAAATCATCGACCTCAAGGACCACCTCGTCAAGAAGAGCCAGTGGATCTTCGGTGGCGACGGTTGGGCTTACGACATCGGTTTCGGTGGCCTCGACCACGTGTTGGCCAGCGGCGAAGACGTCAACGTCCT
Organism: uncultured Bacteroidia bacterium; assembly: GCA_902791165.1. Classification (GTDB taxonomy): domain Bacteria; phylum Bacteroidota; class Bacteroidia; order Bacteroidales; family F082; genus Limimorpha. The sequence continues at coordinate 20,391 of CADAVB010000056.1, read as the reverse complement.
CGTCCTCGACACCGAGGTTTACTCCAACACGGGCGGTCAGTCGTCGAAGGCTACGCCTGCCGGTGCTGTCGCCAAGTTTGCCGCCTCTGGTAAGAAGGTCCGCAAGAAAGACCTTGGTATGATTGCCAAGAGCTATGGCTATGTCTATGTGGCTCAAGTCGCCATGGGTGCTTCGCAAGCCCAGTACTTCAAGGCCATCAAGGAAGCCGAGGCTTATCCTGGCCCGTCGTTGGTGATTTGCTATGCCCCGTGTATCAACCACGGCATCAAGACCGGCATGGGTCGCACGCAGCACGAAGAGAAGCTCGCCGTTGATTGCGGTTACTGGCACCTCTGGCGCTTCAACCCCGCCGAGGAAGAAGCCGGACAGAACGGCTTCCACTTGGATTCGAAGGAACCCAACTGGGCCGACTTCCAGAACTTCATTATGGGTGAAGTCCGTTACAACTCACTGCTGAAGACCTTCCCCGAGGAGGCCAAGGAACTGTTCGCCAAGACCGAGCAGTACGCCAAGCTCCGCTATGAAGGGTATAAGAAGCTGAGCGAAGGGAAGTGATTCATCCCGATTCTAATGTAAACAGCGCATCTCGTTCGGGGTGCGCTGTTTTTTTTGCGATTTTATTCGGCTGCCACGGTGCGACAGCCCTACACCCTCCCCACCATCATTTCCCTAATCGTTTTTTGGGATTTTCTGCCTCCAAAATACCTTTTTTTGGGGATAAAACGGCATTGGAACGCCCCCTAATTTTGCAGCCGAAATCCAAATAGTATTCACAAATTAAAATCTCAACCCTATGAAAAGCATTAAAACCTTTGTGATGGCTGCCTTGGCCATCGTGATGTTCGGCTTTGCAAGCTGCACGAAAGAAAACAAACCCGCCCAAAGCGTTGCCAAGACCTATGTCGGCACATTGTCCTACGGCGTGAGTGAAATGACAGATGTGGAAGCCTCCGTCGAGCTGAAAGCGCATGGCGACGACAAAATCGACATCATCCTTCCCCAAATCGGCGAAGGCATGATGAGCATCCCGGAAATTACGCTGAACGGCATCGCCGTGAGCACCACCGACAACAAGGTGTTCGCCATCGCCGAAACCGAAATCAACCAAACCGTGGGCACCACCAATTATGTGGGCACCCTCGGCGGCAATGTCGATAACGGCAAGCTGACGCTCAACTACGCGCTCAAGCCCAGCGCCATGCCGATGAGCATCACTTTCATCTTTGTAGGCGAATAAAACCCAAAGGCATGAAAAAGGCATTCTGCCTGTTGGCATTGGCTTTCGCGCTCGCCTCATGCAACGGCATTCTCAGTGGTCTTTACGACGAAGTGGAGACCACTGCGCCGTTTGGTTTCAAGCTGGTGAACGAGGCCGAGGGCAGCGGCACCATCTATCTCGATGTGCGAGACTATGAGAAGTGGACTTACATCAACTTGCGCGAGCGCACCATCGATTCGGCCAACATGGTGAACGACGAGCCGGAGCCACAGCATTGGGACTTTGCCCTGCACCGCTACGACGTGAAGACCAATGGCGGCGCAGCCCGCGAAACGGAGTTTCTCACGATGGACGCACTAACAGCTCACGGGCACTACGACGAGGGCACTTTCGTTGCCGACACCGCCGGGCGCGTCGTGGTGGACATGTCCACGATGATGGACGGCTACCTCGGCTACCACGACTCCAATATTAATATGGTGCTTTCGCGTTGGCTCAATGTGGATACCAGCACCATGCCGCCCATCTATACCCTTTCGGGCAAGGTGTATGTGCTGCGCCTCGCCGACGGCACTTTTGCCGCCCTGCTCTTCACCGACTTCATGGACGAGGCCAGCGTGAAAGGCTTCGCCACCATCAAGTATATTTATCCGTTATAAGCAGATGAGCGAATTTAGTTTACATATTGACGCGAGCTAAGGGACTATGACTTGTGACTATGACCATGACAGCTTAGGCCAAGGGCAGAAACTTCAGCATTCCGGTGAAAGCGGCCATGGTCATGGTCAGTGGTCATGGTCAAAAAGTCCCGAATTCCCGTATCCCGCATCAAAAATCATGCAGTTTAATTTTGAACAGTTACTTAACTGAATATGATATGATTAACAAACAATTTCGCCTCTTTGTCCTTTTGGCTTTGGTTTTGGGGGTCGGCTTTGACCTTATGGCGCAACGCACCGTCCAAGGCACCGTCAGCGACGCGGCCACGGGCGAGGCCATCATCGGCGCAGCCGTGCGTGTCAAGGAACATTCCGCCGTCGGGAGCGTGACCGACCAAAAAGGGCATTACACACTCCAACTTCCCGACGGCAAAGCCTGTCATATTGAAGTGTCGTTTTTGGGCTACCATACTAAAAACCAACAAATTAAATCGGGAAGTTCGATGATTTTGGATGTGGCTTTGGACGAGAATGTCAGTATGCTTGAAACCGTGGTCGTGACTGCCACACGCACGCCCAAGCTGCTGAAAGACGTTCCGGTCATCACCCGCGTCATCGATGCCAAGGAGATTTTGGCCACCGATGTCGGCAATGTGCAAGACTTGCTTCAAGCCGAGCTGCCCGGCATCGAGTTCACCTATTCGATGAACCAGCAGGTGTCGCTCAACATGCAAGGCTTTGGCGGCAATTCGGTGCTGTTTCTCGTGGACGGCGAGCGCATGGCGGGCGAAACATTGGACAATGTCGATTACAGCCGCCTCGGCCTCAACGACGTGGGGCGCATCGAAATCGTGAAGGGCGCGGCCTCGTCGCTCTATGGCTCCAATGCCGTGGGCGGCGTGGTCAATCTCATCAGCCGCGAGGCCAAGGAGCCGTGGACGCTCAACGTGGGCAGCCGCTGGGGAAGCCACAACGACTGGCGCAACTGTGCTTCGTTGAGCTTCAACACAGGGCGTTTCAGCAGCAGCACCAATTTTCAGCACACCTCCTGCGACCCTATCGCAATGAAAAACGACGGCGACTTCGGCACGATTTACGGCAATCACACCTTCAGCCTCAAGGAGAAAATCACGGTTTCGCCGACCCATAGGATGAAGCTCACCGCCCGCGCCGGCTATTTTTTCCGCGAGCGCGAGTCGCTTGAAACCGCGCACGACCGCTACCGCGACTTTAGCGGCGGCCTGAAAGCCGAATACGACCTCGAAGAAAGCAGCGACCTGACTTTGAGCTACGCCTTCGACCAATACGACAAAAGCAGCTACGCCCTGCAAAGCGGCCTCGATGTGCGCTCCTACAGCAACGTGCAGCACAACCTGCGCGGCCTTTTCAACCATGGTTTTGGCAAAAAAAGCACCCTCACCCTTGGCGGCGACTACATGCGCGACTACTTGATGAGCTACCAATTCAGCGACAACGGCGCACACATCCAGCATACCGCCGATGCTTTCGCCCAGTTCGACTGGAACGCGACGGAGAAACTGAGCGTGATTGCCGCCTTGCGCTACGACTTTTTCTCGCAAGCCAAGCTGCACCACGTTTCGCCTAAATTGGGCATGATGTACAAACTCGGTAAGGTTGCGCTCCGCGCTTCCTACGCCGACGGCTTCCGCGCCCCGACGCTGAAGGAGATGTACATGAGCTTCGACATGGCCAACATCTTCATGATTTACGGTAACCCCAACCTGCGCCCCGAAACGAGCCACAACTTCAACCTTGCCGCCGAATACACACGCAACCATTACAACGTCACGCTGCTGGGCTTCCACAATCGTGTCTCTGACCGCATCACCACCGTGTGGAACCAAGCCTTGAACGGGATGATGTACGAAAACATGTCGCCGCTCACCATCTCTGGCCTCGACTTCAGCGCGTCGGCACGATGGGACTGCGGACTTCGGGTGCGCTTGTCCTACATCTTCACGCATGAAAGCTTGAACGACAGCGATTCGCACACTTCGACCACGCGCCCTCACAGTGCCACGGCCCGCGTCGAATACGGCAAAAACTGGAAAAACTACGGTTTCAACGTTGCCCTCACAGGTCGCGCACTCTCCGCCGTCACCTGCGACGAATACACCTCGCTCACCGACCTCACGGAAACGGAGCGCGTCACCTATCCAGGTTATACGATTTGGAAACTCTCCGTGCTTCAGCATATTGGGCGTGGCCTCAACCTGACCGCAACGGTTGATAACCTGTTCAACTACGTCCCCGAATACTACTACAGCAACTCGCCAGCCACCACGGGCACCACTTTCGCCGTCGGGCTGTCGGTCGATATTGACAAATACTTCAAAGACAAAAAGTTATGAAAAAGAAACTGCTATGGATACTCTTGGCGGCAGCCGTGGTTTGGGCCGCCGTCATGCTTTGGCAAAAACGCTTCAGTCCAACCAAGGTGGCTTTCGTCAATTACCAAATCACCACTTTGGGGCAAATCGCCAAGAGCAACGACAACAACTATATCAAAATCAAGGAGATAAGCGTTGATGAATTGCACAAACTCCGCAAATTCGACATGGTGATGGTGAACGGCATGGGACTACGCCTCACCGAAGAACAACGCGCTGTGCTTCAAGAAGTTGCTGACGATGTGCCGACCCTCACTACGGCGGCCACCAATCCCGCCAACTACATCATCAGCCTTGATGCCGCCACCGCCGATACGCTTGTGCGCTATCTCAACAACGGCGGGCGGACCAACTATCGTAACATGCTCAATTTCATTCGTTTTGCGGTGGATGGCAAGCGGTTTCGCTCCCACGAGCCACAGCCCGTCAAAGCCGCCTCGCGCGACCTGATGACCCATTTCGACCCCAAAAATCCTGACGAGGAGGATTTGGGCTTCAACTCCATCCAGGATTACGACAACTTTTTGAAATCCAGCGGTTTGTATAGAGACAAAACACCTCGAATCGTGCTAACCGGCGTGATGGGTGAGCCAAACGCCCTCATCGCGGCTTTGGAGAAATCGGGCAACATGGTTTATCATGTCAGCAATATGCGCGCCTTCATCCGTGGAGGGATGGCCGACACAGTCCAGCCTTCAGCCGTCATCAACATGGCGCACGGGCGCATGGGCGACTATATGGTGGAGTATCTGAAACGTGCTGACATTCCGCTGTTTACGACCGTTTATGTGCCACAACTCACCGAGGACTGGGAGGCCGACAAGATGGGCATGAGCGGCGGTTTCCTGTCGCAAAGCATCGTCACGCCCGAAATCGACGGCGCCATTAGGCCTTACGCCATTTTCTCGCACCGCGTCAATGCGGAAGGCTTGCAGGAAATCTATGCCGAACCCAACCGCTTGGCCGATTTCGTTCAGTCGGTAAACAGACATATCGCGCTGAAAACCAAGCCTAACGCCGAGAAAAAAGTGGCCATTTACTATTACAAAGGCCCTGGCCAGAACGCTTTGGCCGCCTCGGGCATGGAGGTGGTGCCTTCGCTTTTCAATTTGTTGCAACGCCTGAAAACGGAAGGCTATCGTGTTGATAATCTGTCCAATACGGCAGATGAATTGGGTCAACTGATACAAAGGCAAGGCTCGGTGTTGGGCACCTACGCCGAGGGCGCGTTTGAAGACTTTATGAAAAACGGCAGCCCCGAACTGATTGAACGCCAGCAATATGAAAGTTGGGTGAAGCAAGCGTTGCGTCCTGAACGCTACGACGAAGTGAAGGCCATGTATGGCGATTTTCCTGGCGCATATATGGCCACGCCCGACGGTCGTCTCGCCGTGGCGCGACTGCAATTCGGCAACATCGTGCTGATGCCGCAGCCCATGGCTGGTTTGGGCGACAACGACTTCAAGATTGTGCACGGCACCGATGCCGCCCCGCCGCACACCTACATCGCTGCCTACCTTTGGGCGCGTTATGGTTTCCAAGCCGATGCCATCATGCACTTCGGCACGCACGGCAGCCTCGAATACACGCCGCGCAAGCAAGCCGCACTCTGCGCCAACGACTGGCCCGACCGCCTCATCGGCACCACGCCGCACCTTTATCTCTACACCATCGGCAACGTGGGCGAGGCCATGATTGCCAAGCGGCGCTCTTACGCCGTCTTGCAGTCGTACCTCACTCCGGCCTTCAAGGAAAGCGGCACGCGAAACCAATACCGCGAGCTTTCGGAAGCCGTCAAAGCCTATTTCCATACGCTTGAAGCGGGACAAAATGCCGACAAAAACGCATTGAAAGTCAAGCGGTTGGCTGTGAAGTTGGGCATCCATCGCAGCCTTGAGTTGGACAGCCTGATGACGCAACCCTACAGCGAGGACGACATTGTCCGCATTGACAATTTCGCCGAAGAGCTTTCCACCGAGAAAATAACGGGACGGCCTTACATTTTGGGCATTCCCTACGATGACAAAGACATCGAAAGCAGCGTGTTTTCCATGGCCACCGACCCGATAGCCTACAGTCTCTTGGCCTTAGACAAGCAACGCGGCAAGGCCGTCGCCGATGCTGAAAGGAACAAGTCGCAATTCACCACGAGATACCTCGAACCAGCCCGCCAAACCGTGGCCGCGCTGTTGGCCACCCCTGATTTGGGCAACGATGCGTTTGTTTGCCGCTTGGCGGGCATCACGCAAGCCGAATTGGAGCACGCTCGCGAAGTAATGGCCGACGAAGCACCCATCGACATGATGTCGATGATGATGCAAATGGCGCAGGAAATGCCCGCAACGACTTCGCAAACCGATACGACTCAACGTTTTACCGCGCCTGAAAAGGTTTCGGGAATGAAAAAGATGATGCGCAAGATGGGCAAGAACATGAGTCCCGAAAGGGCGATGAAAATGGCCAAAATGATGGGTGCCGATGATGAAGCCTTGGCCAAAATGGAGGCTGCAATGGGCAAGCAAGAAGCTAAAAATGAGCCAGTTGCAGTCGAAACGCACATGGAAGACTCGATTGAGGCCGCTCACAAACAGGAAGTACGCTTCGCAGAAGCGATTATGGAGGTAGAACGCACAGTAAGCAACGTGAGCCGTTACCGCGAGCTGCTGAAACAAAGCCCAGAAATGGAGCTTTCGGCCATTCTCAACGCATTGAACGGCGGTTATATTGCTCCTTCGCCTGGCGGCGATCCGATTGTGAATCCCAATGTGTTGCCCACGGGCAGAAATCTGTATGGTATCAACGCCGAAGCCACACCGAGCGAATCGGCTTGGGAGAAGGGCAAGTTGTTGGCCGACAACACGATAACCATGTATCGGCAAAGGCATAACGACAGCCTTCCACGCAAGGTGAGCTATACCCTTTGGAGCGGCGAGTTCATCGAAACCGAGGGTGCCACCATCGCGCAGGTGCTGTATATGCTTGGCGTGGAGCCGCTTCGCGACGCTTTCGGGCGCGTCACCGACCTTCGCCTGATGACGACGGAGGAATTAGGTCGCCCGCGCATTGACGTGGTGGTGCAAACCAGCGGCCAGCTCCGCGACCTCGCCGCCTCGCGCCTTTTCCTCATCAACCGCGCCGTGGAAATGGCCGCCAACGCCAACGACGGCGATTTGGGCAATTTTGTGGCCGAGGGCGTGAAGGAATCGGAGCGGACGCTCATGGACAAAGGGATGTCGCCCAAGGAAGCCCGCGAGGTGTCGCGTTTCCGCGTGTTCGGCGGCGTGAATGGCGGCTACGGCACGGGCATCCAAGGCATGGTGCAGGCTGGCGACCGTTGGGAAAAAGAACAGGAAATCGCCGAAACCTACCTCAGCAACATGGGTGCGTATTACGGCGACGAGGCCCATTGGGAAAGCGTCCGCCAAAGCGCATTCGAGGCTGCGCTCACCCACACCGATGCCGTCGTGCAGCCCCGACAAAGCAACACTTGGGGCGCACTCAGCCTCGACCACGTCTATGAGTTCATGGGCGGCATGAACCTCGCCGTGCGCAACGTCACGGGCAAAGACCCCGACGCCTACCTCAGCGACTACCGCAACCGAAACCACATGCGTATGCAGGAAGTGAAGGAAGCCATCGGCGTGGAAAGTCGCGCCACGCTGTTCAACCCCAACTACATCAGCGAGATGATGGAAGGTGGTGCTTCGGCGGCATCCACCTTTGCAGAGCTCGTCCAAAACACCTACGGCTGGAACGTGATGAAACCGCTGGCCATCGACAACGAGATGTGGGACGAGATTTACGAAGTCTATGTGAAGGACAAACACCTATTGGGAACGCGCCAATACTTTGAAAACCAGAACCCTGCGGCCTTGCAAGAGATGACCGCCGTGATGATGGAAACCGCCCGCAAGGGAATGTGGCAGGCCTCGGAGCAGCAGTTGGCCGACATCGCGCAACTGCACACCGAGTTGGTGAACCAACACAAACCCTCGTGTTCGGGATTCGTGTGCGACAACGCCAAACTCCGCGACTTCATCGCTTCCAAGACCGACCCGAACACCGCCAAGGAATACAACCGCAACATCAACCGCATTCGCGAAACCTCAGCTACCGCCGACCAAAAAGGCATGGTGATGAAGCGCGAACAACTCAACGACGAAGCCAACGCCACCCGCAAAGTGTTGAGCAATGTGGCCGTGGCTGTCGGCGTGATTGTCGCCTTGGTGCTGCTCGTGATTTTGGTGCGCAAACGCAGAAAACAGGAGGAATAATGCAAACCGTAGTGCTCGCTTTGATGTTGCTCGTCAGTGTTGGTTTCATGCTGAAACAGAGCTTCCTGCCGTGGAAATGGACGCTTGGCATGGCATTGGTGGCAGCCCTTTGGGTAGGTTTTTCATGGCCTTTGGCCATCGAGCAGAGCAAGACGCAGATTGCCGACTGGCTCGCCAACCCCACGCTGATGGCCGACACCGCCGTGTTGCTTACCATCGAGGTGGCCTTGCAAATGGCGTTTTGCGTGGTTGAGGCGACATACGGCGGCTTAACAGACTTGCAAAAACGTAAAAGACTATTGCTCAATATGTTGCGCTATTTCCCAAGCCTTCTGTTCTTTGTGGTGCTGTTCAGCCTTTTGGTGACGCTCATCTTCGCCTTGCCCGGCGTGTCGTTTCCGCTGATAGCGTGGTCGCTGGCCGGCGCGGTGTTGCTGCTCGTTCCGGCCTTCGTTTGGCTGTTGCGATGGCTGCTGCCCGAAACCGACCTCCGCCTCGAGCTGCTCTTTCTCCTCAATGCGCTGATGGCAGCCCTCGGCATCGTGGCCACAGTGAACGGGCGCACCGCCGTCGAGGGCTTCGACTCCGTTAGTTGGGATGCCTTGGCGGGTTTGTTTGGCATGACTCTCGCTTTTGCCCTTGTTGGGTTTGCCTTGCGCAAAATCATTCGACGTAAACATGAAAAACGAATATAAACACCTATCATTTTTTTGTGGTAGGGGTTGCGCAAAGCTCCACCACCTATCATTTTTTGTGGCAGGGGTTGCGCTGCGCTCCACCACCTGCCTAATGTCCTTCGTCCCTACGGGACTAACTGAAAACTAATCAACTGTAAACTGTAACTATCAACTGATTATGCATTACATCACCAACATTCTCTACTGGATTTCGACGGGCCTTTTGGTGCCGGTCATTCTTCTGCTGATTTATTTCTTCGTCCGTGCGCTGCTGCTTGTCGGTGGCTTTTTCGGCCAATTTCTCGACTTGCGGAAAAGCCAAGCGCGGCTTCGTCCCGTCATTGATGCGCTGACTTCTGACAACCTGAACACTTTGGCCGAGGCGCTTCCAAAGAAAAGTCGCTCGCTTTCAGTGGATTGCATGAAACAGGTTTTGGACGCCCAAGACGACGTGACGCGCGTAGAAAAGCTTCTCTCCGACTTCGAGTTGGAAGCCGAAAAAGACATGGAACTGCCCAAGACGCTCGCCAAAATGGGTCCCATGCTCGGCTTGATGGGCACGCTTATCCCGATGGGACCAGCTTTGGTCGGATTGGCCAACGGCGACATCGCCTCGATGGCCTACAACATGCAGGTCGCCTTTGCCACCACCGTCGTCGGACGACAAACGAAACAACGCTGGTATGCCCGCGACTTGAACGACCTCGAATTTGTAGCCAATCGCATCAAGGAGAAATACGCAAAGCCATGAGAAACAGATTCTTGCGACAAAATGACGACGACGACCCGATGAGCGTGGTCGGCAACCTGTTCGACGTGGCCATGGTCTTCGCCCTCGCCCTTATGGTGGCCTTGGTGAGCCGTTTCAACATGACCGAGATGTTTAGCCAGGACGACTTCACCATCGTGAAAAACCCGGGCAAGGAGAACATGGAAATCATCACCAAGGAAGGCCAGCAAATCAACCGCTACACGCCCTCCGAGAACCAAGACAACGCCGATGGCAGGCGCGGCAAGCGCGTGGGCATCGCCTACGAACTCGAAAACGGCGAGATTATCTACGTACCCGAGTGATTTGTACCGAAAAATTCCTACCTTTGCAATTTGTTAGCGCAAACCGCGTTTAGTTAATGTCTAATAATCAAACGAAAACGAATATGAAAAGACACATTTTGCCTGTGGCGGCCATCGTGCTTGCCTTAACGGTTTCGACCTTGACAAGTTGCAGAAAACAGAAAGAGGATAAAACGCCCGCACAGGAAGGGCTTTATCTCGGCATAGTGGGCTTCAATTCAGAGCTTTACACCATGCCGCTCGGCTTGCTCAACCAAAGCACGAAGCGCGTTTTCTCGAGTTTCGTTGATGACCTCACCATGCAAGACGGCACCATTCTTTACCACGCCGTCAATACAGGCCTCAACAGCCTTGCCACGGCCAAACTTCCGGCCAACCTAATCAACGTTTCGGTGGTTACCTTCACCGACGGCCTCGACCAAGGCTCGTATGTGCTTTCGGAAGGCACTTTCAACTCGGGTGTCGAATACTTGAACGCCGTCAGCAACCGCATCAGCAGCGAGGTGATTGGAGGCACCAACATCTCGGCCTATTCCATCGGTGTGCGTGGCGCTGATGTCAGCCTCGCCAATTTGAGTGATTTCCGCAACAACCTGCGGCAACTGTCGAGCAACCCGAGCCAAAACGTTTACGAGCTGACCAACATGAGCGAAGCCTCCAACAAGTTCGCCGAAATCGCAAGGCAACTCAGCAGCCAAAGCACCTACCACAACGTCAGTCTCAAAATGTCGGCCCAAAATCCCAACACGAAAATCCGTTTCACTTTCGACAATGTCGGCTCACCCAGCCTTTCACAATGCTACATCGAAGGCACCTATGTCCGCAATGGCGACAACGGCCAACTGATCGACATCACCTATCATGGCTTGCGATGTCTTTCGGGCAGCACCGTGACGGCCACTTCGCAAGGCAGTTTCGACGTGTTCACCTTCCGCAACCTCACCAATTTGTCAGGCGTGAACATGGATACCGAATATGTGAAGCTCTGGACCAAACAGGACCAATCGACGACTTGGAACCCGAATAGTGAGTTCTCCTCAACCGGCAACTCGCAAACCATCGACGAGCACAAGAGCGCGATGATTGTCCTCGTGCTCGACTGCTCCAGCTCGTTGGGCAGCGATTTCCTTACCGTGAAAGCCGCCGCCAACGCATTCATCGAAAACTTGAGCACGCATTATAACGGACGATAAAGCAACCCATCCGCTTCCGTCACCATGCCGTCGGCTTGGGTCTTGACGGGAATGAAGGCAAAACTCCACCGAAGGCCTTTGTAGGTCTTCGGTGTTTTTATTTCCACGCGGTTTTCGCCTTTGTTCAGGTGGATTTTTGCGGGCTGGCGCATCCAGTAGAGCTGCTCGTCGGTGAAAGGTTCTTCCTCTTCGGGCTTGCTCCAAGTGTTAAAACGATAATCATACTTTCCAGGCTCCTCCCAAGGCTTGGGCGGCTGGATTTCCTTCCCGTTCACGAAGCACTGGCATCCGCCTTCCCATTGGCCTTGCTGCCCGATGCCGTAGCCGTTGCGGTTGGATCGGGCGGGCGTACAGAAACCCATCCACGCTTCAATGTCCATGTCGCGCTCGGCGGTGATGACGGTCTGCGCCACGGCCAAAGCGGTATCACCAAGGTTGATTTGGTGTGCCTGACAAAAAGCGTCCAAATCCACCGCGCCTCCGAAAGCCGTAAAAGCCTCATTCTCATCGATTTTCACCTGCCACTCGATTTGCGAGTTGGCCACCCAGCGCATAGTGTTTTTATGGAAACGGTCGCGGTGGAGGCTCATTTTCTCCTCGAAATGGGCCAAGCGTGCGCCGGCCTCGGTGAGCGGTCCGGTGGGCAGGGTTTCGTTCTCCACTTTGCCCGCGTTGCCGCCGTTCCAGAAACGCTCGGCAAAGGCCATCATGCCGTTGATCATGCCGTTGTGCAGCGCGATGTTCTCCTTTTTATCGACGCGCACGTCATTCCAAAGGCAGAGGATGCCGCCCAAGGCCTTGGTAGTGTCGGGTTCGGCTTGCGCGGCGGCGGTATGGAGGAAAAGGCGGCTCGTGAAGAGCATCGGGTCGTAATAATTTAGGTAGCCGACAAACGAGTCCAAATACTTTCCCGACTTTTCGGAAGCGGCGGCGTTGGAGCCAGCGGCCTCGTTCCAAATCTGGCGAATGACCTTGTCGGAAGCGGGCAGTCCAGGGTCCCATGCGATGGGTTGGCGGTCGTACTTAACCATCAGTGCTTCAATCCATTGCATAAAACCTTGTGGGTCTTCAATCCAGACTTCATCGGAGCCGACATGGAAATAGGGACAGTCGCTTTTCGGGATTTCGGCGAAGAACTCGTCCAAGCACTTTTCAAGCACTTTCTTGCCATCCTCGGAGTCCATCGTGAAGCCGAAAGTGTTTTTGAAATAGGTGGAATGTCCAGGCATATCAATTTCGGGCACCACCGTGATGCCGCGCGCCTTGGCGTAGGCAATCACTTCACGGATTTCGTCGTAGGTGTAGAACTTGCCCACGTCGCGACCTTTTCTATGATACTGAGGGTCATTGAGTTGCGGATACACCTTGCACTCGATGCGCCATGCGGGATAGTCGGTCAAGTGCCAATGGAAATAGTTCAACTTGTAGAAACTCATCAAGTCGATGGTTTCTTTCAATATGCTGATTGGTTGAAAGTTGCGCCCCGTATCGTGCATAAAGCCACGAAACGGATATGCTGCCCAGTCGTGGACTTCACAATCCGCGATTTTGCCGTTTTCGTCCACCAATTGGTCAAGGGTGCTTTGCGCCCAAGCCTCGTTGCCTGAAATCATCGCCCGACCTTTTTTTACAATGAGTTGATACTCGTCGGGATTGGTGAAAACGGTTTTGGTGTCGGTTTCCACCTCGCGCAGCTTATGTTTTTTGTGACCAAGTAGTTGAAACGCTTTGGGTTCGGGGATGAGCGCGTTTGCGCCGTGTTGTGGCTCTTGCTTGGTTGAACACGATGACAAAACAATGAAAATCAATAGGATAAGAATAGGTTTTTTCATGGTGAAAAGGCTTTATGCGGTGTAAAATTACGGATTTTTGCGCGTCATTGCTGACCATTTCGTGCGACTTTCTTAATTTTGCCCCAAATTTTGAACCATGGAAAAGAAGGAACTGCGCGCGCAAATCAAGGCGCTGAAGAAACAGCATACGAAGGAACAACTTCAAGAGCAATCGGAACAAATTTTGGCCAAATTGGAGCAACACCCCGACTTCATCAAGGCCGAAAAAGTAATGCTTTACAACGCTTTGCCCGACGAAGTACAAACACTCAACTTTCTCGAAAAGTGGCACTTGCGCAAGAAAATCATCCTGCCCACCGTGGTCGGCGACGACATCGTTCCCGTGGAATACGCCAAAGAAACCACTTTTGCCGTGGGCGATTTCAACATCCTTGAACCGCAAAACGAGCCTTACACGGGCGACTTTGACCTCATCATCGTCCCGGGCGTAGCCTTCGACCGACAAGGCAACCGCATCGGCAGGGGAAAGGGCTATTACGACCGTTTCCTCAGCCAACACTTGGATGTGAAACGCATCGGCATTTGCTTTGATTTTCAATTGGTTAGCGAAGTTCCCGCCGAATCGTTTGACATTCGGATGGACGAAGTGATTTCGCTTTGAGGCAGGGGTTACAAAAGCCTTAGGATTTCTTGTATTATCGCCCGCGAATACGCATTCGCCACCTCGACGATGAACTTCCCAAAGTCAACGCGGGCGTTATGGTCGGCGGTGTCGCTGATAGTGCGGATGACGGTGAAGGGCGTGCCAAACTCCAAACAAACCTGCGCCACGGCTGCGCCTTCCATCTCAACGCATTGAACGTCAGGTAATAAACTCAGGATTTCGTCACGTTTCTCCAAACTATTGATGAACTGGTCACCGCTGGCGATGTCGCCGAAATAAAGGTTCGGATTGAGGCTGAATTCCTTCACGGCCTCCTCCCCTACCATGTTCTCAACACCTTTATTAATAAGGCTGCTCACGGCGCGACCAGCCAAAGCGGTCAGGTCGGGGTCGCTGTCCACATAAATGCGGTTAAGCAAAGGCAACTCAAAGCGAGAGATGATGGGGCGCGCGTCCAAATCGTGTTGCACGAGGCGTTTGGAGATGACAATGTCGCCCACCTTCAAGCCGTCGGCCAAAGCACCCGCCGTGCCGATGAAAATCAAGTCCGTTACGGCAAACTCCTGTATTAATAAGGTGGCGGTAATCGTGGCGGCCACCTTGCCCCATTTGGAGAAGGCCACCACGCAACGCACGTTGCCGATTTTGCCCACCACGAACTCACGGTTCGCGATTTTGACGACGGTCTTTTCCGCCAAAAGGGCTTTCACCTCGTCGATTTCTTGCGCCATCGCGCCTAATATTCCGATGTTTCGAGTCATGATTTCAAATTTTAACTACGAATTTCACTAATTTGACGAATCTTGTTTTTGATGAATTTTGGACGCAAGCGTTCGAATGAACACGAATGACTGTCACAAAAATTCGTAATCATCTGCGGCATACTCGCAAAATTATTCGTCAAAATGCGTTTCATTCGTGCAATTCGTAGTTTATTTCAGGCTGCAAAAATAAAAAATCTTACCTTTGCAAAAATTTACCGAATGAAGAAAATCTGTATTTTTTGTGGCAGCAGTATGGGCTTCGACCCGATTTATAAAGAAAAGGCTGCCGAATTGGGCCGTGTGTTGGCCGACCATCATTGCGAACTGCTCTACGGTGGCGGTAGCGTGGGTTTAATGAAAATCATTGCCGACGTGATGATGGAGCGCGGTTGCAAAGTAACCGGCACCATCACCCAACACCTTCTAGATATGCGCGTAGGCCATCCTGAAATCAGCGAACTGATTGTAGTGGAGACAATGGCCGAGCGCAAGAAAATCCTTGAGGACATGGCCGACGGCTTCATCGCGCTGCCAGGCGGCATCGGCACAATGGACGAGTTCTTCGAAGCTTACGTCCTCAGTCAGTTGCGCGTCTTCGACAAGCCCGTCGCGCTGTTTAACGTGAACGGCTACTACGACGGTTTGGTGCAGTTCATCGACCACATGGCCAAGGAGGGCTTCATGCGCAAAGAACACGCCGAAAACCTCATCGTCAGCAGCGACGCGAACGAAATGTTGGAGAAAATGGCGCAATTCGAGCCTGCCGACGTCACGAAATGGGTAGTGGAAATCAAGGAACAGGTGAAATAGTTTAGAGTTTAGAGTTAAAGCCAGTCCCGTAGGGACGACAGAAAATAAGCAGGCGGTGAAGCGCAGCGGAACCCCTGCACAAAACAACAACACCATGATCATCATAGGAATAACAGGCACCCTCGGTGCGGGCAAAGGCACCATCGTCGATTACCTCGTCAAAGAAAAAGGCTTCGTGCACTATTCGGTGCGGGCTTATATCACGGAAGAATGTCAAAAGCGCGGCCTTGAAGTAAACCGCGACACGCTCACCCTCGTGGGCAACGACCTACGCGCCGCCAACTCACCGAGTTACATCACCGACCAACTCTTTGAGCGCGCCAAGGCCGAAGGCAAGAACGCCGTCATCGAGAGCGTGCGCACACCGGGCGAGATTGCGTCGCTCCGACAAAAAGGCGAGTTTTACCTCTTCGCCGTCGATGCCGACCGCAAAATCCGTTACGACCGCATCTATCTGCGCGGCTCCGAAACCGACCATATTGATTTTGAGACCTTTGTGGCCAACGAGGAGCGCGAGATGACCGCCACCGACCCCAACAAGCAGAACCTCGGAGCGTGCATCAAGGAGGCGGACTTCGTGTTCATGAACGACGGCACCATTCCCCAACTCCACCAGCAAGTGGAAAAGGTGCTGAACCAGCTCCATGTACGCCCTTCGTGGGATGATTATTTCCTCAACTTGGCCGACACCGTCAGCGAGCGCGCCACCTGCGACCGTGGTCGCAGCGGTTGTGTCATTGTGAAGGACAAGCAGATTCTGGTGACGGGCTATGTCGGCTCGCCAAAAGGTCTGCCCCACTGCGACGATGTGGGCCACCTCTTCAAGAAAATGATCCATGAAGACGGCACGGTGACCCAACACTGTGTGCGCACCGTCCACGCCGAACAAAACGCCATCTGTCAGGCTGCGCGGCGCGGTATCGCCTTGGATGGCAGCACCTTATACTGCCGCATGACCCCCTGCCGCACCTGCGCTATGCTCATCATCAACTGCGGCATCGTGCGCGTGGTGTGCGAGCGCCGCTACCATTCCGGACAAGAAAGCGAGGAGATGTTCCGCCAAGTGGGCATCGAGTTGGTTTACAAATACGACGAAGTCCAGCAGTACGAAGGACAAAAGTGCAACTAAACCTTCTTCCCCACCAACCTTACAATCAGCCAAAGTAAGGCAAACCCAGCCAAAAACGCCACCCATGAGGGCAAGCCCAAGGCCGTGGGTAAAACACCGATAAGCAAGGCCGTTGCGCCCACCGTCAAGGCGTAGGGCATCTGCGTACTGACGTGCTGCAAGTGGTTGCAGCTTGAGGCCAAACTGCTCATTATCGTGGTGTCGGAAATCGGGGAGCAATGGTCGCCCATGACGGCACCAGCCAAAACCGAAGCCACCACATTGTAGAACAGCGGCATTGTGGCATCAACGCTCAAACCTTGTTCTTGGCAAAGCAGCCACGACGAGGGCAGAATCAGCGGGTAGAGGATGGCCATCGTGCCCCAAGAAGTGCCCGTCGAAAAGCCAATCAAAGCGGCCAAAAGGAAGGTCAGCGCGGGAACCAAAGCCGGCGACAGCGACCATTTCAAAAGCAATTGCGAAACAAACTCAGCCGTGTGCATATCTTTTGTTACCAAAGCGATAGACCACGCCATGGTAAGTATCAAAACAGCGTTGAACATCGCCTTGAAACCTTCCACCATCTCTTCCATCGTTTTGGCAAAGGTTAACGAACCGCGCAGCAAGGTCATCACGATGGCCGCAATCAGCGAGAGCAACGAAGCCCAAAGCAAAGCTTGATAGGAATTGGCCGCCCCGATAGTCGTGGAGAGCTTGGAGAAAAAGCCCGTTTCGGCTTGCCAAACGGCAGCGTCGTAGCCTGTCGCAATCAGTCCGACAATGGTGCCAAGAATCAGCACCGCCAAAGGAATCATCGCGTCGATGATATGCGCTGGTTTGGCCACCCCATTCGGTATTTCGGTTTCCATCGACGAAGCCAAACGCGCCTTGCGCTCCGCCTTCAGCATGGGGCCGAAGTCGCGACCGCTGAGAATAATCATCAGCACGAAGCCGAGCGTGAGGAAAGGATAGAAACTGTAGGCCAAAGAATGGAAAAACACCGAATAGGCCGAGGTCTCAAGTCCGATAGCTCGGATGCCGTCTTGAATGTAGCTCAACTCCGCCCCAATCCATGTGGTAACGAAAGCCACAGCCACCACAGGCGCGGAAGTGGAATCGACGATGTAGGCCAACTTCTCTCGCGAAACCTTCAGTTTGTCAGCAATCGGGCGCATGGTGTTGCCCACCACGAGTGTGTTGGAATAGTCGTCAAAGAAGATGCAAAGGTCCATGAGGAAGGTCATCAGTTGCCCCGAGCGCGGTCCTCGTGCCCGTCGCGACAGCCAATTGACCATGCCCTGCATACCGCCGTTGGCCGTTACGATACGCACCATGCCACCGATAACCAACGTAAAGACAATGATTTGCACATGGTCGAAGTCGTTGAGCGAGCCGACGACGTAGGTATCAACCACGCGCAAAATGCCGCCGCCAAAAGCGCTGGCCGGACTTTGCCCGCCATACAAGGCCATGAGGAACGTGCCCGTCAGGATACCGACAAACAGCGACGAAATCACCTCTTTTATTAATAGCGCCATCACGATGGCCACCAAAGGCGGCAAAATCGACATCCACAGCGGCATGGCACCCGCCACTGGACCAAAGGCATAAAGCAAAATCATGCCTATCAAAAAGACGATGAGCGCGCCCAATCCGATTTGTTTCGACTTCATAGCAGCGATAAATATGCGCAAAGGTACATTATTTTTGCCAAAAAGAAGCGAAGCAATAAGTTTTATCCTATTTTTGCAATCGCTAACCTTAATACTTCAACCCATGAAAAAAATCCTTTTCATCGCAATGTGCTGCATCACAGTATTGTTTGCAGCCTGCAAAAAAGACAATCCCGTCGAACAAGTAAAACCCAACGAAAAGTTCGTTGGTTGCTACAATGGAACCAGTTGGATCAATGGAAAAATCTTCGTCACCAACCCAATGTCGCCAGAAACACCAATGACGCAGGACATTGACAGCCTCGACCTTTCCATGAGCTTCGACATCGCCGCTGGCGACGCTGACAACAAGGTGGTCATGACCGCCAAGCCCGAAAACCAAGAAGAAACCTACACGGTTAATGGCACCGTTAGCGACAACAATGTTGAGTTTGAAGCATTCACGATTGAACGCGACTTCGCCGAAGACCAAATCACTGGCACCATGAGTGCCACACTTGTCATGTCGGGCACATTGTCGGGCAACACTCTCAACGTCGTAGGAACCATCACGGGCAACGGAACCACCACACAGGTCATCACCTGGCCCTTCACCATCGAGGGCGACATGACCGGAACCTTCACCAAAGTGGTAACCGAAGAACGCTGAACAAGTTAAAGCGAAAACAAAGGGAGGATTACTCCCTGCGGTCGTGATCCTTTTTGGGGAGGGCTTAACACTATCAGAAAAGTGTTGAGGCGGAACAAACCGCCTCAACACTTTGTTTTATTACCCCACCTGTTTTCAAGCAAGCTTGCGCAGGTGGGGTAATAAAACAAAAACAGGCTGCATACAGCCTGTTTTCTGATTGTGTAGCGGGGGGAGGATTCGAACCTCCGACCTCCGGGTTATGAGCCCGACGAGCTGCCTCTGCTCTACCCCGCATCGTGTCAATTTTTCCGAAAACACAAAATTTTGCTCTCGAAATCGGCTGCAAAAATAATAATTTTGTTTCTTTGCACGACAAAAAACAAGAAAAATTTTTCGTTATGACGCATAAAGCAGGCTATGTCAATATCATAGGACGACCCAATGTGGGCAAGTCAACCCTTATGAATCAGTTAGTTGGCGAGAAAATCTCCATCATCACCTCGAAGGCGCAAACCACACGCCACCGCATCCTCGGCATCGTGAACGGCGACGACTTCCAAATCGTCTTCTCCGACACGCCCGGCATCATTAAAGACCCAGCCTACAAGATGCACGAGGTGATGAACCAGTTCGTGAACGTGGCCCTCATCGATGCCGACCTCATTCTTTTTGTGGTCGATATCACCGACAAAAAGATTGAGGAAAAGACTGTGGAACGACTGAAAAACATCGAGATACCCGTTTTCGTGCTCATCAACAAAATCGACCTCTCAACGCAAGAACAAGTGGAGCAAGCCGTTGAAACATGGCGCGAAACCCTGCCCAACGTTACTGTTTTCCCGCTCTCGGCGCAATACAACGCCAATGTGGAATTCATTTTCAAGCAAATCTTGGAAAAAATGCCAGAATGTCCGCCCTATTTCCCCAAGGACGCTATTTCCCCAAGGACGAACTCACCGACCGCTCCATGCGTTTCTTCATCACCGAAATCATCCGCGAGAAAATCCTGAACAACTACCAGCAGGAAATCCCCTACTCTGTTCAGGTTGAGGTGGAAAGTTACGAGGAAACCGAAAAGCGCATCCACATACGCTCCGTTATCTATGTGGCCCGCGACTCGCAAAAGGCCATCATCATCGGCAAAGGCGGCAGCGCCATCAAGAAACTCGGGATGCAGGCGCGCACTGATATTGAGGAGTTTACGGGAAAGAAAATCTTCCTTGAACTGTACGTCAAAGTCGATAAGGACTGGCGCGACAATGAAGCAGAATTGAAGCGGTTTGGCTACGAGGCGTAAATGCAGTTAGGAGTGAGGAGTGTGTAGTTAGGAGTATTGGAGCAGACAAAAAACTCCTCACTCCCCACTCCCCACTCCTAACTATTTATTATTTTTGCAGCCAAATTTCAAATCCAAAGAAACATGTCAAACATTGTAGCAAT
>CADAVB010000055.1 GCA_902791165.1 uncultured Bacteroidia bacterium | reverse complement strand
CGCTACACGGTTGTTAAGTTGATTAAGGCGATTTGATTATTTTTGCAGCATGAAACACATTCGTCACATCACATCAATTCTGTTCATCATCCTCATCGCCGTCCTCGCCGCCGGCACCATTGTCGAGAAACTGCACGGTTCCGACTTCGCCCGAATCCATGTCTATAGCGCGTGGTGGTTTGTGGCGCTCTGGGCTTTGGTGGCCTTGCTCATCGTCTATATGGCGGTGAAATGCAAAATATGGAAACGGCTGGTAGTCTGCGCCTTGCACACCTCCATTCTGTTGATTCTTGCAGGTGCGCTGCTCACCATGCTCACGGGACAGCACGGCCGCATGAAACTCGAACCCAATCGCCCTAACAGCCATTTTTTCATTGAAGAAAAGGACGGCGAGATAACGAAAGAAGCACTGCCTTTCAGCCTTACCTTGGACCGTTTCGAGATTGAGACCTACCCCGACTCGAAAAAGCCCAAAGACTATGTCAGCTACCTCAAACTCACTGATGGCGAAACCCAACAGGACATCGTCATTTCAATGAACAACATCCTGAAACACAAGCATTACCGTTTCTACCAAAGCGACTACGACGAGCGAGGCAACTCCATCCTCGACGTGGCCCGCGACCCATGGGGCATTGCCCTGACCTACACGGGCTATGCACTGCTTTTCATCGCTTTGGCGGCCATTCTCATCGAAAAGCGCAAAACGTTCCGCGCCGTCACCTGGTCGTGGATTTCGGTGCTCGTCATTCTGGCTATTGTATTACATGTCAGGATGCTGACGCGCCAGTTGATGCCCGTGCTGCGCTCGCCGTTTTTCAGCCTCCACATCTCAACCATCATCACGGCCTACGCTTTGCTGATTGGCATTGCGGTGGTCGGCATCATCGCTTTAATCCGACCGAAAGAACTGCTTCGTCTGGAACGGATGAAAAGCTTCAGCACGGCGATGCTCTATCCCGCCGTGGCGTTGTTGGCGGCTGGCATCTTCATCGGAGCCATTTGGGCCAACGTTTCATGGGGCAATTACTGGTCGTGGGACCCGAAAGAGGTTTGGGCCTTGATTACCTTGCTCATTTATGCCGCCCCGTTGCACGAAAGGCTTTTGAAAACCTTTCAAAAGCCTTTGTTTTTCCACATTTATGGCATTGTCGCCATTTTGAGCGTGGTCATCACCTATTTCGGCGTGAACCTGCTTTTGGGCGGGGTTCACGCCTATAATTGAGGTTCCTTATCGTGGCTTATTGCACCACGACTTTCGCGGTCATTCCCTTGTTCTCGCCCGTGGCTTTCAGGAAATAGACACCTTTAGGACATTGTTCGAGGTCGAGTGTGGATCGTCCATCGCATTGGTTTTCATAGACTTTACGACCCATAATGTCGTAAACTTCCACATTCCATTGGCCTTCGCCGAGATTGAGGTTAAAGGTGCCGTTGGAGGGGTTAGGATAGACAAAGACATGGGACTCTGACTCCTCAACCGCAGTAATGCCATAGCCGATTTCCGTTTGCGAAGGTGCCTTACAGCCGTCGCTGTAAACAGCCATGATGAAGTATTCTGCTTCGGCTCCGATAGTAATCGTATCCATAAACTCATAACCCCAATAACCAAGATAAGTGGAATCCGCCCAATCCACCGCTCCAATAACCACATTGTCGCGATACACATCGAATCGCTCTATTTCGCCTGTTGAGCCTTCTTCAGGAGATTTCCAATGTAACCAAAGAGGGGATGTATCTTTCAATACAGGTAGCTCAATATCAAAATCTCTCACCGGATTGCAATACACCTGCGGCGTTTCACCCATAGGACTGGCAATCTCGGCCAAACAAGCGATGTTCATCTGGCAATACTGGCGCGACATCTCGAAACTGTTCACGCTGTTGCCAATCAAGTCATTGACCGTGTGGATGTGAGGGCTATAGTTCTGATAGTCCTCGAAGGGATAGATGCCCATGTAGCCGTGGTTGTTGAAAGAGGTGTGGTCGCTGTCGCCTTGGGTGAAGTTGACATGGCGGATGGGCAATTCGGGATAATACACGCTGCCGACATTCATGTAATAGGTACCAATCGGCTCTACCGCGTTGGGATAAATGCAATCGATGTGGATTTGTTCGCCATAAAGATAGCCATTCATGTCGTTGTTGAAATAGCCGATGATGTCCATGCCTTGCTGCTGGCAGCGTGAAGCGTATGCCTCGCTACCATACAATCCCATCTCCTCGCAGCCGTAGGCACAATAGACGATGCTGTACTCAAACTCATACTTCGTCATGATTCTTGCGCTTTCGAGCACGGCGGCCACGCCCGTGGCGTTGTCGTCGGCACCAGGAGCCAAACCACCGCTAAGGGCTTCGAAAGAGAACGAATCGAAATGGCTGCCGCACACCACGTAGGTGTCGGGATAGAGCGTACCACGCTGGATGCCAATGACATTGGGCGCGGCTTGGCCACTACCCATCCAGGTGTTGGCAGTAAACTGTTGTTGCTCAACCTCCAAGCCGAGAGCCTGCATACGGCTGGCAATCCAATCCGAAGCGGCAAAGGCATTGTCGGAGTTCCAAAAACGATTGTCGTAATCTTGCAAATGCTGCACGATGGCTTCAATCGAGTCCATGCTCACTTGGTTCAGCATCTCGCGGATACGAGGGTCTTCCTCCGTCACCACGGGGAAGTCGCGGGTCAAGCGAGGCAAAGTCGCCTTCTTGTTGAAAATGGCCACTGCGCCGTCGTTCTTGTAGGGCATCGTTGCCCCTTTCACGATGACGTAATCCTGGGTCGAAAACAGGGCATCAAATTGCTGTTGTTGCGATTTCGGGCAATACACCAACGTATAGCACCCGTTTCCCGAGAAAGCGTTTTCATCGACCATCACCATACTGGCGGCGTTGAAGCGTTCAGCCGTGGCGAAGACCTCTGAATTGGTGTAGAAATGCACCGTCAGATTGGGATCAGAGAAGTGTTTTTCCAGTTCGGCACGACCCGAATAGGGAAGCACCACGAAATTGCCGGCCATCGTTACTACGGACAATACCAGAGCAACCAATGTTAAGAGTGTTTTTTTCATATCACAATGAATTTAAAATTACTAACTTTATTATATTCAATATTTTACAATTCTTTGAACAAGTTTTCTGCCACCCCTGTTGATTTGAAGTACATAAACGCCGTTCTCCAAACCTTCAATCTGGCATTGGGAACCATTGGACTCCATCGTCTTGACCAATCTTCCATCCATGGAGAAGACCTCAATCCGCGTCATGTCATCGCATTGCACGGTGAAAGCATCTTGCGAAGGATTCGGGAATACAAGTGCTTGATTGTCATTTTGTTCGGCAATGCCATCCCAAGCCTGAACCGCATTCACGGCGGCCAAGGCATCCACGCGGCCCACACCAGTAATGTTGCTCTTGGTGGGCGTCAGCTTGACGGAGGTTTCTTCCAAGATGCGGCAAATCTCGGCGGGTGTGAGTTCGGGGTTCTTTTGCAACATCAGGGCGACGATGCCTGCCACGCAAGGCGTGGCCTGCGAGGTGCCGTCCATGTTGGTGTAGCCGCTGGTGTTTTCATAGTCCAACGACTTGATGCCCACGCCGGGGGCGCACACATCGGGGCGGATGAGGCCGATGCCGGGGTTGTAGGCGTAGTCGCCAAACTCGGTGTCTTGCCAAGTGACAGGGCCTTGCGAGGTGAAATCGGCGGCAGCGTCATTATAGTTCACGGCACCGACGGCCACCACGCAACTCAAAGGGCCGGGATTGGCCATTTGGTCGGGGTCGAGGTAAGGCGGGGGACAACTGGCCGGCACGCGCACGTTGTTGGGTATCGGATACATCATCAGAAGGATGTTCATGCCTTCATTTCCGGCACAGACCAATGCCACAATGCCCGCATCCAAGATGGCTTCGCAGGTGCGGCGTAAGATTTCCTTGTCGGCAACTCCGGCACCCACCATGCCCAACGACATGCTAATCAAGTCGCAGCCATGCTCGACCGACCATTCCATGCCGCCGGCAATGTTCACCGCGCCGCCGAAGCCATCGCCACGGATGCTCTTGACGCACATCAAGGTGGCCTCGGGTGCCATGCCCGTCAGTGAGCCTGCCGTGCCGTCGCCCAACACTGTGCCTGCGCAATGCGTCCCGTGGCCTTTGTCGTCCATCGGGTCGTTGTCGTCGTTCACGATGTCATAGCCGTGGTGCGGAAACTCCTCGCCGCCATCCCAAAGGTGGTCGGCAAGGTCGAGGTGGTTGTAGTTCACTCCCGAATCGACGACGGCCACCACGACACCTTTACCCGTGTAGCCTAATTCCCACACTTGGTCGGCCTTCACCTTCGTGATGTTCGGCGTGGTTTCGCGTGTGGCGGATGCGGGTGTCGGCGTTTCACCTTCGGCAATCCATTGGTGCTGGGTGTTGAGGGTAATGGTTTCAATGTCAGTGCGTTCAGCGAGGTCAAGAATGGCGGGTTTTGTGGCCTCGAAATACAGCGTATTGGCCGACCAAAGGCTGCGCACGGAAGAAACCATGCCGTGGCTTTCCATCTCGGCGAGGGTGCGCTTCAAGTCGTGTTGCGAAGCCTCTGCAAAGGCTTTCAACTCATTGACTACAAACGCTCTGCGCTCGGCTTTTGTAGGGATGAAGTCGGCTCTGCGGCTCAATTGCGAGCGGTCGTATTGCGCTTTCATCAGCACGACGACTTTGATTCGCTCGTCGTCGCTACGGCGGTTCATTTCTTGGCTCAGTAAGGGGTCAAGGCAGCCTTGGGCAAAGCCCATCATGCAGGCTGACAACAAAATGGAGATTAGTACAATTCTTTTCATGGTGTTATAATTTTACGATTTTGTTTACAATCACACTGTTTTCCGCTTCAATCCTCACAAAATAAACTCCGCTTTCCAAACCGTCAAGCTGGCATTGGGAATTGTTTACTTGTATGGTTTTCAGCAGTTTTCCGTCGATGGAGAACACTTCAACCCGCCTCATCCATTCGCAAACGATGGTGAAACTGTCATGCGAGGGGTTCGGGAAGATCGAGGCTTCGCTTTCCGAAAAGGCTTCGGCCACTTCCACATATCCGCTTCCCATGCAATTGGCCACAAACGAGAAGGGCGAAGACATTCCGCCTTGGTTTTGGTAAATGACATCGCCATCCTCGTAGGCGACCTCAAAACTGACATCCCAATCGAAGCCGGTGGAGTGCCAGGTGAGCGTGATTTGTGAGTTTGTCGTCACTTCGCGGGTGTGGGTGAGCGAGGTTCCATTAGTGATGGTCATCTGCTCAGGTGTTGTTCCGTCGCCATAATTGACGGAAAGATAGGAGCCGTGCCAGCCGTCGCCCCATGCGTCGCGCAATGTGAAAACGATGTTGCAAGTGGTCTTGTAGTCATAGCCGAGCCAAGTCTGTTTCCCTTCTTCGTCCACAAGGGTGAGCTTGAGCGGAATCATGCCGTTGGCAGGTGCATCGGCGCTTAGCGAAACACGGAAATCCGCGTAGTTTTCGCCGGATTCTTCTATCGTCCCGAAAGGCTTTTGCGTTTCAAGGATGGAAAGGAACTCACAGTCGGAGGAAAACGTCCCAACCAACGACGAAGCCGTCAAGTTGCCGATGTTTTCCACAACGACGCGCAAGTCGGCGGACTCGCCCGGTTCAAGCAGGCCGTTGCCGTTGTCGTCATTCAGCGCAGTGATTTCGGCAATGTTCAGCACATAGCCAAAAACCTTGAAACTGAGGCTGAATCGGCCTATCAGAACGCCCTCGTCATAGACATCGCAAGTGAAACGGAGGTCTTCGTTGCCGATGGCATCCTCGCTGACCTCAAAGGCAAAAGCGTTTTCAATCGTGAGGGTTTGATGAGGCCCAAACGAAGGAAGTTGCGCCACATCACTTGTGATGGCGACTTTGTCTGATTGGGTCGAGAGCTGTGCCGTGAGGTTATTGAGGGATTCGCCGGTGTCGTTGAGCAAAGTCAGGTCGATGGTGGCGCTTTCTCCTGGGTTGATTTGGTGGTCGTTGTTGCCTTGCGGGTCGTTGATTTGGCATGACACCATCGACAATGGGCCGGCCACCACCGCTTCGACGGCGGCCAAGGCATCGATGCGGCCAAAGCCCGTGACGTTGCTTTTGGTTTCGGAAAGCGGTACGGCGGTTTCCTCCAAAATGCGGCAGATTTCTGCCGGAGTGAGGAAGTCGCATTTGCAGAGCATCAGCGCGATGGTGCCTGCCACGGCTGGGGTTGCCTGCGAGGTGCCGCTCATGGTGTTATAGGCCGGCGAGAGGCCGAAATGCAGCGACTTGACACTCACGCCTGGGGCGCACAGGTCGGGGCGGATGAGGCCGATGCCGGGATTGTACGGGTAGTCGCCAAACTCGGTGTTTGTCCAAGTGACCGGACCACGCGAGGAAAAAGCGGCCGGAGCATCGCTGTTGTCAACGGCTCCAACGGTGATGGTGCAACTCAACTCGCCCGGATTCTCCATCTGGACAGGGTCCATATAAGGTGGAGGGCAACTTCCGGGAACGCCCACGTTGTTGGGGACAGGATACATTCCCGTGTTGCCATCGTTGCCAGCGGAAACGGTACCCACAATGCCCGCGTCCAAAACGGCGTCGCAGGTGTGGCGCAGCAAAGTGCGCTCGGCTATCGTGGAATTAGGGATGCCAAGCGACAGGCTGAAAAGGTCGCAGCCATGTTCGACGGCCCATTCTATGCCAGCAGCGATGCTGGCTGCCGAGCCGCCGCCATATTCGTCCAAGCACTTGACACACATCAGCGTGGCCTCAGGTGCCACGCCCGTTTGCGAACCTGCCGTGCCGTCGCCGCACACCGTTCCAGCGCAATGCGTCCCGTGTCCCATGTCATCCATCGGGTCGTTGTCGTGGTTGTAAACATCGTAGCCATGATGCGGAAACTCGCTGCCGCCGTCCCAAAGATGGTCGGCCAAATCGACATGCTCGTAGTTCACGCCCGTGTCGATGACGGCCACCACGACACCTTGTCCACGATAGCCCAACGCCCAAACCTCATTGGCGCGCACCCGAAGCACATTTGATGTGATTTCTCGCGTCGCGGAGGCAGGTTCCATGGCGGTGTCGCCCAAGCAGTAATGCTTTTGGTTGAGGCTGATTAGGGCAATGTCGTTGCGCGAGGCAAGGTCAAGAATGGCCGCTTTGGTGGCCTTGAAATACAAGGCGTTAGACATCCACAAAACGTTTGGCGTGCTCACGATTTGCTGTCTTTCCATTTCCGAAAGGACACGTTTTAAGTCGTACTGCGAAGCCTCCGCAAAAGCCTTCAACTCATTGACTACAAACGTCCTGCGCTCGGCGCGTGAAGGATAATAATCGGCGCGACGGCATAACTGCGCGCGGTCGTATTTCGCTTTCATCAGCACGACGACCTCGATTTGCTCGCCATCGCTGCGGCGGTCCATTTCCTGGCTCAACAGCGGGTCGAGGCAGCCTTGGGCAAAACCCATCATGCAGGCCAACAACAGAATGGAGATCAGGGCGATTCGTTTCATGGTTTACAATTTTACGATTTTGTTCATGATGACACCGTTTTCCGTGTCGATTTTCAGCACATAAACGCCTTTGGGTAAGTTTTCGATGCGATATTCGTTTCCATTCACTTCGATGGTTTTCAGCAACTTGCCATCGACTGAAAACACGGAAATTGCTTGGATGCCTTCACAGGCAACGGTGAAATCGCCCGTGCTCGGATTGGGATAGACTTGCGCTTTGCCTTGTTTTTCTTCAATCCCGTCGTAATCCACAGCATTGACGGCGGCCAAGGCATCCAGTCGCCCTGTGCCGAAGTCGTTGCTCTTGTGTTCGGTGAGTTTCACGGCGGTGCGCTCCAGAATCTCGGAGATTTGCTCAGGCGTGAGTTCATGGTTTTTGGAGAGCATCAAGGCGACGGCACCAGCCACCAAAGGCGTGGCCATCGAAGTGCCGTCCATCAAGGTGTAGCCGTCTGTGGTGTTGTAGTCCAGCGACTTGATTTGCACCCCAGGAGCGCAAATGTCGGGGCGGATGAGGCCGATTTCGGTGGCACTGCCAGCGGTATAGGGATAGTCGTTGTATTCCGGTACATCCGTCCACATGCTCGGCCCTTGGGAAGAGAATGAGGCAAGCTCATCGTTGAAATTGACCGCGCCCACGCATATCACGCAACTCGTTCCGCCAGCATTAACCATCTGGTCTTCATGTAGATAGGGTGGAGGGCACGAACCCGGCGAATAGACATTGTGAGGCACGGGCACCATAGGTAGCATCTGGCGGATGTTGCCAGCGCAAACCAGGGCGAGCACGCCGGCAGCCAAAGTGTTGTCGCAAGCAATGCGCATCATTCGCTTCTGCGCTTCATTGGCTTGAGGTCGCCCCAACGACATATTGACCATGTCGGCACCATGCTCCACGGCAAATTGCATGGCTGTAATCCAATGGGATTCTTCTGCAATGCCAGCACTGCTGAAACACTTCAAAGCCATCACGGTGGCTTCAGGAGCTATGCCGGTCTGTGAACCCGAAGCACCTGTGCCACAAATGGTTCCGGCCACATGAGAGCCATGCCCGAGGTCGTCTGAAGGATCGTTGTCTTGATAATAGAAATCGTAGCCGTGGTTAGGAAATTCTGGTCCGCCGTCCCAAAGGCGACCGGCCAAATCGGCATGGTCGAGGCGGATACCCGTGTCGATGACAGCAACCAAAACACCTTTGCCCGTGTAGCCTTGTTCCCAAACTTGCGTCGCATTCACTTGCAGCAGGTTCTCCGCGATTTCGCGTCCGCCTTTGGGTGCAGGCGTGGCTTCCTCGTCAAAAATCCATTGGGTTTCTTCGAGATAATACACAGTCATGATGTCGCGCCGTTGCGACAAGTCGTTGATGGCCTGCTTGTTGGCATGGCAGCTCACGGAATTGACCAACCACAGCGGACGGATGTCTTCCACCATGCCGTTAAGCTCCATTTCCTCCAGCAAAGCCAACAAATCGGCTTGCGAAGACTTGGCTTGCCGCTGCAAATTTTCTATGACAAACTGACGTCGTTCTTGCTTGGTAGTGAAAGCATTAGCCTTGCGAAGCAGGTCCATCGGCTTGGATTGTTCCGAAAGCAGTATGTTGATTTTGATTTTCTCGTTGTCTGTTCTTGACGACATCTCCCTTTGCAAGTCAGGGTCGATGGTGTTGAAAGCTTGTCCTGAAAGGCAAAGGCTCAAGGCGAATATGCAAAACAGTAGTTTTTTCATGGCTTGTGATTTTTAGTGGTTTACAATAAACTTGGTGACTTTTTGAGTTTGGTTTTCTTCTTTTAGGATACAGACATAAAGTCCGTTGGGCAGTTGGGCGACCTGGATCTCTTTGGGGTGGTCCAAGGTCAGGATAAGTTGGCCTAAACAGTTGTAAATCTTTGCCTCAACAGGGTTCATGCCTTGCAATGAAACAATTTCGGAGGCAGGGTTGGGATAAAGGCTGATGGTGTTTTCCGTGGTTTCGTTGAGGCTCCAGGTCTCGCTGTCGGTGGCAACGGCTTTCACAGAAGTGATGCCATCGCCATAAACCGCCTGAACCTGAACGCAATAGAAGTCCTGGCCTGGCACGATGTCGAAAGTGCGGCTTGTTCCGTTGGTGTTTTCGGCCACAAGGATCTCGTTGAGCCAGATGTTGTAGCCCGTGGGCGTGTTGCCCGAGGGCGCGTCCCAAGTGGCGGTCAAGGTGGTGGCGTTTTTCTCCAGTTTCAGGTTTTCTGGCATATAAGGATGCCTGTCTGTCGCGAAAAGGAAGTTGCTGTTAAACACTCGTTTGCTCTCGTATTTCTGGATCCAGACGGCCACTTCAAGGTCGTCCATTTCCTCGACATGGGTGTTGGCCATGTTTTGCTCAAAATCAAGGCGGTGCAATTCTCCGGCATTGAGCGAAAGCGTGGTGCCTTGGGCATTGGGCAGCATCTTCATCATCACATGGTGGAACGAAGTCTCGCCGTTGTTGCCCACGTTGTTGTGCGTCGTCTTTTCACTGACCGAAACATACACGCGGACATCGTTCATGTCGGCGAATGCCATGAGGTCGGCGGCGACGTGGATGGTGTTGCCCTCAACGAAATAGGAGCCTTTGATTTCGACCACGGCGGGCGTGTTGAAATGCGCATCGAAGTCGCTCTGTGTCACCGGATTGAATTCATAACTTGCGCCGTCCATAAAGAGCCACGGCACGGAATTGACTCCGTAATAGGTCTTGCGAGTGCCGCCCTCACCGGTATAATACGGGTCGCCTGGCGGAGGCCAGTTCATCTGGTATTTTATATAGGTGTATTTGCCGGGATTGTTGTTGCAGAAAGTCTGCATCTGGGCGCTCAGTTGGGGGCAAGTGCCACAAGTGGAGCTGGTGAAATGCTCGAACATGGGCAAGCGTTGCGCCGTGGCGCAGGCCACCGAAACCGTTTGGCTTTTGCTGTTGTTGCCCAGGTCGTCGTCGTCCACGCCGTTCACCTTCGTGATTCCAGTGGTGAGCGTGTAGGTGTCGGGAACCAGGTTGGCCGGAATCTCGAAAGTCAGGTTTTCAAAGGTAGTGCCAGGGATATTGACATTAAAAGTCTGGCTGACAGGCTCTTGGTCGTCAAATTGGTAATAGCCCTCAACCGAGGTGACGACATCCGAGCCCGTGTTGAACAAGCGCATCCCGACCTCGAAGTTGCGGTTGGCCTGCACTGCATCGACATTGATGCCCTGCACTTCAATGTCGAGGTTTCTTTGCACGAAGGCCGCAATGTCGTCGAGGTTGAGCTCGCTGAAGTTCATGTCGTTGCTGTTGGAGAAGAAAATGCAAATCTTGACATTGTTTTTTCCCATGTCTTCCGTCGTTATTTCTTCGTTCACCTCATACCTTCCCGAAGCCGTGTAGGTGTGCGACCACCCTTGATGCCAGTGCGCTCCGTTGTCGGAAGATGTGGCGATGCCAATGGTCAAATTGGCACCCATCTGTTGGGCATAATAATGCTTGAACGAAACATTGAGGCTTTCCAGCCCTGAAAGGTCAACTGCGGGAGAGATGACGCGCCATGTGCCCACCTCGTTACAGTAAAACTGCAATTCGTTTGGCGTTCCGCCGGCATGGTTCGAGTTGGCGATCCACCAATAGTCGTTTCCGATGCCGCTGACATTCCAACCGTATGGGAGGAAATCGTCGTTGAATTGTTCGAATAGGTAAACGTTGTCGCATTGCGCCGAGAATGCGATGGAGAGGAGAAATGCTAATAATAAACCGTTTCTTTTCATATCGATTACTTTTTTGATACTCATTTATTATTTTAGGTGCAAAACAAATCAATTTTCTAACGCCAACGTGACTTTTTTTGTATTTTTGCACCTAAACCCTAACCTCTTAATTCATTTTTACTATGAAAAAAAACATGATTATCGCCCTTGCGGGCTTGATGTTGTTCGCCTTCACGCAATGCGGTGGCGGCAAAACCAAAGGTTCTAAGGAATTCCAGGAGTCCAAGGAACTGATTGAGAAACTCGAAACGGCCGTCAAAGACGCCAAAACTTGCGACGAACTTCAAGAAGCCGCATTGGCTGTGTTGCTCGGCGGACTTGCCATGAGCGAATACGCTGAGGACGAAAAAATGACCGAATCGGAAAAAGCTGAAATCGAGAAACTTGGCGAAAAACTTGAAGAAGTAATGGAAAACCAAGTCAAGAAACTCGGTTGCGAAGACGAGGAATAATACATCGTTTTCCCAACGCCATTGTAACTAAGGAGGGCTGAAATGATTTCAACCCTCCTTGTTACTTAAGCCGACAAATGCTGTGTCGGGTTATTTCGGATACACCTCGCCCTTGGCGGCCTTCAGGGTGTTTTGCAACAGCGAAACGATGGTCATGGGACCGACGCCACCAGGCACGGGCGTGATTTTGGAGGCCACTTTATGGACCTCATCGTAATCGACGTCGCCCATGATTTTGTAGCCCTTCGGGCTGGTCGCGTCTTCGATGCGGTGGATGCCCACGTCGATGACCACGGCACCGGGCTTCACCATGTCTGCAGTCACGAAGCCCTGCTTGCCAATGGCGGCGATGAGAATGTCGGCGTTGCGGCAGATGTCAGGCAGGTTTTGTGTGCGGCTGTGGCACAAAGTGACGGTAGAGTCGATGCCTTTGCGCGACATCAGAATGGCCATCGGCGTACCCACAATGTTGGAGCGACCCAACACGACCACATTCTTACCAACCGTCTCAATGCCGGAACGTTTGATAAGTTCCATGATACCATTGGGCGTGGCGGGAATGTAGCAAGGATGCCCCAATTGCATACGGCCCGCATTGACGCTCGTGAAACCGTCCACGTCTTTTTTGGGGTCGATGGCGTTGATGACCTTGTTCTCGTCGATATGCTTGGGCAGCGGCAGTTGGATGATATAGCCGTCGATTTCGGGGTCGTTGTTGAGGAATTCGACCATGTCGAGCATCTCCTTTTCGGTGGTGCTTTCGGGCAGGCGATACACCGAGGAGGTCATGCCCACCGAATGGCAGGCTTTCTCCTTTGAGGCCACATAGGTCTTGCTCGCGCCGTCGTCGCCCACGATGACCGCCGCCAAATGCGGAGCGGGTTTTCCGTTGTCAATCATATTGGCGACCTCGGCAGCAATCTCCTTTTTTATCTGCTCAGAAATTATTTTACCATCAATAATCTTATCCATAATATTGAGTATTTGAAATTCCAAATCTTGAAATCGCTTTAGCGGCGCTTCATCGCCCCCGCCATGCGCATCAACTTCTTCCCTCCGCCAGTGGTCATCATGCGCATCATCTTTGAGGTTTCCTCAAACTGTTTCACGAGGCGGTTCACCTCCACAATCGAGGTGCCGCTGCCGTCGGCGATGCGCTTACGGCGCGTGCCGTTCAGCAGTTTCGGGTCTTCGCGCTCGGCGGGCGTCATCGAATAGATGATGGCCTCGATGCTCTTGAAAGCGTCGTCGTCGATTTCCTCGCCCTTCAAGGCCTTGTCCATGCCCGGAATCATGCTCGCCAAGTCCTTCAGGTTGCCCATCTTCTTGATTTGCTGGATTTGCTTCAGGAAGTCGTTGTAATTGAACTCGTTCTTGGCCAGTTTCTTCTGCAACTTGCGGGCTTCCTCCTCATCAAACTGCTCTTGGGCGCGTTCCACGAGGCTGACGATGTCGCCCATGCCGAGGATACGGTCGGCCATGCGCTTGGGGTGGAACACATCCAAAGCGTCCATCTTCTCGCCGATACCGACGAACTTGATGGGCTTCTCCACCACCGTGCGGATGGTGAGGGCTGCACCGCCACGGGTGTCGCCGTCGAGCTTGGTCAGCACCACGCCGTCGAAGTCGAGGCGGTCGTTGAAGGCCTTGGCCGTGTTCACGGCATCCTGACC
>CADAVB010000054.1 GCA_902791165.1 uncultured Bacteroidia bacterium | reverse complement strand
CGCAAAGCGTTGCGGATAGCTAATTTCTTCTCGGCCTTGGTCAGGATGTCCTTGCGCTTGGGCGCATGGTTGATATTCGGGTCGTAAGGTTTCACTTCCGGCAGTTCGTCAGGGATGCCGGCGAGAATCTCTTTTTGAAAATCGTTGAGTGTGTTCATTATGTTTAATTGTTGAATCGTTTAATTGTTGATTGCGCTTGTTGATTTTGGCTGCAAATTTAGGTATTTTTTGTCATTGTTTGCAAATTCGTTTGCTCTTTCCCCAAAATCACTATTTTTGCTGCGCAAAATATGACAGCAGCAACACATAAACCAGTCCTGTGTCCCGAGTCAGAACAGACAAGTCATGAATATCAAATAATTCAAAGTCAAAATGAAACGAGTAAAACTAAAGAGAAGAGCCTTCGTGGTCTTGGTGGCAGCTTTGGTGCTGTCGGCCAACACCCTCTCGGCTCAAGGCGGCCTATTCAAGCGTGGTGCCGTCGCGGAAGAAAATGGTTACGGCTATTCCGGCCATAGCCAAAACGACCTTTTGGGCCGCAGCGGTGGAACCGAAGGAATCATCAACAACCAGACCTTTGGCCAAGATGTGCCATTGGGCAGCAGTTTAGTCCTTTTGATGGCCGCTGGCGCGGGCTATGCGCTTTTGAAGAGAAAGGAGGACGAGCAATGAAAAAGCTGTGCATCATCATGGTAGCATTGGCTTTGCTGACGGGCATGGCGCAATGCAAGAAGGAAAACTTGCCCACTCCCGCTAACGACGGCGAGAAAGTGAACATCACGCTCAATGTGGGCGGCAGTGCTTCGAAAGGTTCAGCCACCGGCAAAGGTTTAAGGGCTGATGTGAACACCGAAAACGGCGAAGTCACCTTTGAGGAAAATGACGTGATTCATGTGGGCAGCGGCGGCGTTTATGTCGGCTCGCTGACCTACGATGGCACCAACTTCAGTGGCGACATCACCGAACCGACTGAAGGACAGAAACTGCAATTCTACTTTCTTGGCAACAAGACTCCTGAATTCAATGCAGATAACACCAGCTGCTCGGTAGTCATCAGCGACCAGAGGACCAAACTCCCTGTGATTTCCTACGCGCCTTCGCGTGAAAACTATGAAACGGACCGGACTACCTACAACGCCACCCTGCTCAACAAGTGCGCTTTGGTGAAGTTCGACGTGACCACGATTTCGGAAGTGGCCACCTGCATCACAGGCTTGAACAACAAGGTGACGGTCGATTTTGCGACCAACGGCTTCACTTACAGCCAAGACGGAGCAGGCTCCATAGCCTTGCCCGCTGGCAACGGCGAGAGGTGGGCTATCCTGCTACCGCAAGACGAGGTGACAGATGCTGTGGTCAATTCCTACGACGGCATTTATGCCGGCACCTGTGGCATCATTCCCGCAATTGCCGCGAATGATTACTTTACGGAAGGCATAGCCGCAAACACCAGCCACCGAGCCGGTGTCATTGAGGGGCTTTTCTCTGTGAGTGCCACCAAACAGGTGCGTTTCTCGAAAGGCAACCTACAGTACATCGGCAGCGCTGGCAACGGCGATGACAACAACACGGGCGGCTACTGGAAGTTTGCCGACCACCAATGGGACTACATTGGCGAGACCACGCCACAGGACACCGACAACAAAACCATCGACCGCGACCTCTTCGGCTGGGCCACGAGCGGATATGAACGCAATGATGTCTACTATCAGCCTTGGAGCGTAAGTGCAAATAATAGTATGTATAGATCTTACGGAACTTGGGCAAACCTTTACGACCAGACGGACTGGGGCTACAACGCGATACGCAATGGCGGCAACGCCGAGAACAGCGGCTGGCGCACCCCGTCACGGAGCAACTGGGTTTACTTGTTCAACACGCGTACCACTGCATCCGGCATTCGTTGGGTGGTGGCTTCGGTGAACGGCGTGAACGGCTACATCCTGTTGCCTGACGACTGGTCGGCGGCCTATTACGCGCTGAACTATTCCAATAACAACAGCAATGGTTTTGGCAGCAACACCATCTCTGCCGAGGATTGGACCAACTCGCTTGAGGCCCATGGCGCGGTATTCTTGCCCGCCGCAGGCAAGAGGGTGGCAGTGGATTATTTTGAGTCTCCAAGTGAGATGGAGAGTATTTACATTAATGATGTTGGTAGTTGTGGCCACTATTGGTCGTCAGAATATTACGATGCTTCAAAAGCGTATGAGATGTATCTTGCCAGCACAAATTATAGCACAAGTTGGGATTTTCGCAGTTACGGTTTGTCTGTGCGTTTGGTTCGCGATGTGGAATGATTCGCTACCTTTCTAATCCTTATTGGATGATTTGTATATCCGCCCTTCCGTTCTTTGGGAAAACCTTGGAGGAGGAGGGCGGATTTGTTTATGGCGGCTGCCGTGGTACGACAGCCCTACAGCCCAGCCGTTGTAGGGCTTTCGCATCGCGGCAGCCGCGTTTTGGGAATGCGCCGTTAATGGCAGGGGTTCCATGGCAATTCACCGCCTGCATAAAATTCCTTCGTCACTCCGTGACTTGGGCTGTGGCACAAAGGAACCCCGGAGGGGTGACAGCACATTAGGCAGGCGGTGTGAACCCCTGCCGATGAAAAACAGGAAAAACGGTTCGGAAATATCAATGGGTATGTATTTCGACAGAACAAATTCCAGTGTTTTTTGGCCATTTCCATAAAAATCCATAGGGATTTTTGTCGGATTTCAGAAAAACTGTACATTTGATCCTGTGGTGTGCGATTTATTCCTGGAATAGTTGCCGATAGGATATGATTTGTTTTTATTTTTGCAGAGCGAAATTTCAAATTCAACACCCATGAAACGAATCACAACAATGTTGCTTTTTTTGCTTTCAATTCCAGTCTTGTTATTGTCACAAAATACAGAAAACCAAAACTATAAAAAGGATTTCGAGGCAGCCTACCAAGCCTGCCCAAGCATCCCAAGAGGCTTGCTCGAAGCCATCTCCTTCACCAACACGCATTGCAATCACTTGACCGACGCGAACTATTTCCACGATGGCCCCGAGGCCATGCCGCGTGCCTACGGCTTGATGGGCTTGGTGAAGGACGGCAAAGGCTATTTCCGTGAGAATCTGCATTTTGTGGCGGAACTGTCAGGAATTTCGGAAGGGAAGATTCTGGAAAGCCCAGAAAAGAATGTGCTGGCTTACGCCAAGGCTTTCGAGCGTTTGGCGAAAGAAAGCAAAGTTACCGAAATCAAGGGTTATCTATCCGTGATTCAGCAGCTTTCGGAGTTGCCGATAGGGGAGGAGAAGGACATTTATCCGATGCAAAGCATGTTGTATTCGGTGTGCCTTTTCCTGAATGATGCGCAACGGGCGGAAGAATTTGGTTTTCAGAAACATGACATCGATTTGAAAACGGTTTTCGCTGCGCATTACGATTTGCTTCATTCGCCTAATTTGGGCCTCACGCGCGATGCCGACTATCCCGAAGCGATATGGAACCCCGCGCCGGAGTGCAATTTCAACGAGCGCACATTGCCCGTGAGCGCGGTTGTAATTCATTATACTGAAGGCTCTTACGCAGGCTGCATCAGCTGGTTCAAGAACTGCGACGCGCAGGTTTCGGCGCATTATGTGATTCGCTCGGCTGACGGACAAGTAACGCAGATGGTGCGCGAGGCCGACAAGGCTTGGCACGCCCGCACAGCCAACGGCTATACCATCGGTATCGAGCATGAGGCTTACGGCAACATCTGGAGTTTCTTCACGGAAGAGATGTACCAATCCTCGGCCAATTTGGTGCGTAATATATGCGAGCGTTACGAGCCAATCGACGGACACAGAACCTTTTACCGCGACACACTTGACAGCGGCCTTTGCCTCAACAACGGCGTTCACAGCCTCGGCGGCGAAACGGCTTGCATCAAAATACGCGGCCATCAGCACTACCCCGACCAGTCGCATACCGACCCGGGGCCGTATTGGGATTGGAATTATTACTACAAACTCATCAACGAGGGCACGCCTGTCACCGTCATGGAAGGCGATTCGGGCCGCCTCGACCATCAGGATTATGGCGACGATGAGCGCAAAATTTGGGTGATTCGCGGTCCGGAAGAAACTACTATCCAATTGGATTTCAGTAGTTTCAGCTTGGAAAGGGATTACGACTTCCTTTGGATTTACGACGGCGACAATGTCTATGCCCCGAAAATCGGGCGGTGGAACACAAAACGTCCGGGCATGGTGGAATCGACCTCCAACGTGATGTGCATTGAGTTTCGCTCCGACTGCGCCACCACCGATGCGGGCTGGCAAGCCTCGTGGCAAGCCGTGTTTCCCACGCCTCCCGAACCGGAAATGCCTGAAATCGAGGCGGGCGTGTTCCCCAATCCCACCGACGGCGTTTTCACGGTGAAGTCGGACATCGAAGGGTTTACGGATTTGGTGGTTTTCGACGTATTCGGTAACCAAATCTTGCCATTGACGAGATTCTACAAGTCTATTGAGATTGATGCAACCCGTTGGTCATCAGGGGTTTATTTTGTTTATTACGGCGCGCCTGTGAAGATGGGTAAAAGGGTCAAATTGGTGAAGCTGTAATTGCGCCGAAAACAATATTCGGGCGTGTTTTGCGTTCATCAAAGGAATTTTCCTATTTTTGCAAATTATTTCAAAAACGCATGAAAAAACCATCCATCATACAAACCACGATGCTGCTTTTGGCCTTGGCTTGCTCGCTATTCGCGAAGGCGCAAGACCCCTGCCAAATCACTTGTAGCGCCGAAATGCCGATTTGCAGCGAGGCTTCGGTCACGCTGAGTGTGCCAGCCAATTATCAGTACTCTTATAGCTGGTCGAACGGCAAAACCACCAATAGCATCGTTGTGAACCCTGTCAGCACAACTACATACGATGTGAGAATCTTCGACCAAGACTCCGTCGAAATCTGCCATCCGGCCATCACGGTGGAGGTGAAGCCGCGCTTTCAGGTGAACTTCCGCCAGGTGAAACTGACTTGCAGCAATCCGGAGGAGGAGAATGGCCGCAACGCGCAAGTGATGGCCTCCGTCGATAGTCTCGGTGGGGTGTATTATCCGCCATTCAAATACCAATGGAGCCTCAGTCCGCTTCACATCGCGCCAGGCGATTCAACTTGGGCTATCGGTCTTCAGGCCTATAAATATTATAGGATAAAGGTGACTGACGCACGCGGCTGTGTGCAATGGGACAGCTTCAGCCCAAGGGCTTACCCCAATCCCGTGGTGGAAATCACCGCCGACCCTGGCGACACGGTTTACATTCAAAATCCGCACGTTACCTATTCTTTTGAGAACCTTTCGGCCGACACTTTGGCGGTGAGCAATTTCTACTGGATCATGAACAGTACCTACAACATCACCTCAACGGAAGAAACCCCGCGTTTCACCTACGTTGAAACAGGCGATTTCAGCACCGAACTGAAAGTGTATAACCCGCAAGGCTGCGACACGTCTTATTACAAGACCATCAAGGTGAACCCCGTGAAACTGAAAATACCCACCGTGTTCACGCCTAACGGCGATGGCGTCAATGACTATTTCATCATCTCCTTGGACGGCGGAAGCGACAATCCTTCGGGCGAAACCAGGAATGGCGGATTGGAATACGAGAACTACGAACCGCTCAGCCGCTACTACGAAGTTGCCGAGCTTACCGTTTTCAACCGCTGGGGACGCATCGTGTATCATTCCAAGAACTATAAGAACGATTGGGATGGCGGTGGCCTCTCCGACGGCACCTATTTCTATGTACTCAAATGCCACGGACTGAAACAAGATGCCACTTACCAAGGTTCGGTGGCCATCGTCACGGCACAACGATAACAACTCCATCATGAATACGAAGCGATTTTTTCTTGCAATGGCCTGCGCCGCTTTCCTGCTTGTTTCGTGCAACGAAAAAGACGGCGGAAACTTATCAACTGACTTGGTCACTAATCCCAAGTCGGCCACACAACCGTCTGACAAGCAGCCTGTTATCACATTCGATAAGTCGGAACACGATTTCGGCACCCTGCTGCAAGGTGAGGTGGTGAGTTATTCGTTCCACTTCACCAACACCGGAAACGAACCGCTGCTCATCACCGATGTGAAAACCAGTTGTGGCTGCACGGCAGGCGACTTCTCACGCGAACCCGTCGCGCCTGGCAAGGACGGCCATGTCAAAGTAACCTACGACAGCAAAGGCCATCACGGCGTGCAAACCCGTATGCTGACGGTCATCTCCAACACCAACCCCGCGCAAACCATACTCAAAATCAAAGGCAAGGTTTTAACTCCGGACCAGTATTAGTTTGGAGTTAGGAGTTAGTAGTGTGGAGTTGTGAGGTAGGAAGTAGGAGGTTGTGTAGGGACGCAATGCTTGCGTCCGAAATCTTGAAATACGAAGTATTCAACGTAGTTAAATCTTAAATCTTGAAATCTTGAAATTTTAAATCTTTAAATACTAGAACATGAACAACTTATTCATTCTCTTACAGGCCGAAGGCCAAGCACAACCTGGCGGCTCCCCGTGGTCGAGCCTCATTTTCATCGTTTTGCTCATCGTGGTCTTCTGGCTGTTCTTCATCCGTCCGCAGTCCAAGAAAGCCAAGGAGGAACAGAAGTTCCGTGAAGGCCTGCAAAAAGGCGACAAGGTCGTGACCATCGGCGGCTTCCACGGCAAGGTGACCGAGGTGAAAGACACCACGGTGATGATTTCACTCGCTCCCAACATGGAAGTTGAGGTGGAGAAGACCGCCCTTGTGCAAACGGGTAGCCGCGTCGGACAAGCCTAAACTCACGTCCAAGCGAATCAACCAACCCATACGGGATGTGGCGTTTCGTCCGCATCCCATTCGTTGTTAGCCATGGTGAAGGAAATCAAACAACTCAAATCGGAGATCAAGCAGGCCGACAAGCGTCCGGTCCTCACGTTTCTCCTATTCCTTGTCCTCTCGGCAGGGCTGTGGCTGCTTATCAAACTCTCCGAGGACTACACCACACAAACCACTTTCCGGATGACACTTGGCAACGTGCCCACCGACCAATGGATTGCCACTCCGGAACAATCGGTGAAAATGTCGCTCAATATCGACGGTTTCCACACGCTTCGACATTCTATGATTCGCGATGCCAAGCGCACAATAGAAATCAGCCTCGATGAGGTGCCTTATCGCCTCGAAGGCGGCACTACCTACTCGTTCAGTAGCCAATATGTGGCCGAAAAGGTGGCCCAACGCCTCGATGTGAGTGCCTCCGATGTTACCGTGAACGATGCCAAGATCTATTTCAACATGGAACCGCTTCAATCGAAAGTGGTGCCGGTTGAGTTTTGTTCCGACCTCGTCATGCAACGCCAATACGGGGTGTATGGCATCCCCGTCCTCGACCCGGCTACCGTCACCATCTACGGGTCGCGTGCAGTGCTCGACACCGTGCGTGCCGTGAAGACAGTACGCCTCAGCAAAACCAACGTGAGCGAAAGCTTCACCGAAACGGTAGCCCTTAACCTGTGTGACGACAAAATCCACTCCAACACGCCTTCGGTGCGCGTGACGGTGGACGTGGAGAAGTACACCGAAACCGATGTGCAGGTGCCCATCGAAATCGCTGATGGACATCGTGTGCGGTTTTTCCCCGAAACGATGACAGTGAAGTGCCTCGTGGCCATCCGCGACTACGCCAACCTCACGCCTGAAGGCTTTCGGGTAGCGGTGGACACCGCCCAATTCAACGCCCGCAAGCCACTGCTTGATGTCAAGCTGGTGGCCTGCCCCAACGGCGTGCAAGTGCTTGAAACCCGTCCCGAAAAAGTGGAATACGTCATCGTGCAATGAAAAAAGTGGCTATCACCGGCAATATCGGCAGCGGCAAGTCGTGGGTTTGCCAACTGTTCACGCGCCATCTCGATATCCCTGTTTACGGCAGCGACGAAGCCGCCAAGCGGATGTATTTCGTCCCCGAGGTCAAAGAACAATTGCTGCGGCGTTTCGGGAACGACTTGTATCTTTCGGAAAATGCGCTGAACAAGCCCTATATCGCTAACTTGATTTTTGGCGACGACCAAGCCCAGCGCGACTTGGAAGGCATCCTTTATCCTGCCGTGTTGGACGACTTTGCTCGTTGGGCCGAGCAACAAACCGCGCCCTACGTTTTGTTTGAGTCTGCATTGGTGCTTGAAAAGCATCTTGAAAGGCATTTCGACGCGGTGGTGATGGTGTCGGCATCGGAGGAAACCCGACTGCGCCGCGCCATGCTCCGCGACCGTTGCGACGAAGCCTCGTTGAGGGCAAGGATGGCCAAGCAATGGCCCGAAAGCTGGAAACGTTTCATGGCCGATTTCATCATCGACCACGAGAACGACGACGAAGACGAAGTGCTTTTGTCCAAGC
This sequence comes from uncultured Bacteroidia bacterium, assembly GCA_902791165.1. Taxonomy (GTDB): domain Bacteria; phylum Bacteroidota; class Bacteroidia; order Bacteroidales; family F082; genus Limimorpha. Next base: position 5,267 of record CADAVB010000054.1, on the reverse strand, counting down.
TGCGGCAACTACACGAAACCTTATGCTCCTTGTGAGGGTATGACACAAAAGGAAGAGGCGAGCCATCCAGCTCGCCTCTTTTCGTTAGGATTGGACAACGTGCCGAAAGCGCGTTTCCATCAGTTCATCAGTCTTCCTTGCGGCGTTTGCCCACGAGGTAGGCCGCACCAAGGCCGGCCAGCAACACGAGACCGCTGCCCAGGGGAGCGTCGGCATCGAAGTTGTTGCCGTAGTTGTGGTTGGGCAGCAAGGGGCTGCCGTTGCTTCTGAAGTCGCCGGCGCCATAGTATTCTTCGTCAAACACATAGCCACGGCTGAACAAGCCGCTGTTTTGGGCGTTGAGGCCGAGTCCCATTCCGAGGACGATGGCGAGGGTTAGTGTCAGTTTTTTCATTTTATTTCGGTTTTTAATGATTCAAGATTTAAGATTTAAAATTATCTGACCACAATTTTCTGCGTCTTCACGTTGTTGCCGTCCACAAGGCGGATGACGTAAACGCCAGCCTGCATGTCGTTGGTGGCAATGGTGTTGGTGCCGCTGAGCACCACGCGGCCCATCATGTCGATGACCTCGACGGTGGCGTTGTCGGTGGCGTTGATCACCCATTCGCTGCCGTTGTAGTAGGCGAAGTTGGCGTTTTCGTTCTCTTCGATGCCCGTGGAGCTAAACACAAGGCGGAAGCGCGAGGCGTAGTCGGTCGTCTTGGCCTCGAAGGTGTAGCTCGGGGTGGCGAGCAGGTCGATGTCGGCGCCGGTCATGTTGTCGATGAGGCGCAGACGGCTGAATTCCATATCCTTGGCGCTGATGCCGATGGTGTAGGTGCCGTTATGCTCGGCCTTGAAGTTGATGGGCATTTCGCCTTCGCCTTCGCTGCGCACCACGGCATAGTCGGTGCCGTTTTGCGTGAAGTAGAGTTTGGTGTGGGCTTCGTTGAGCATGAACTTGGGCAGCGTTTGGCCTTCGCCGAAGCGCACGATGGCGCGGTCGATGAGCTTGCTGTTGCTGTTCAGGTTGAGCACCAAGCGGGCGTTGTGTTCGGCGTTGGCTTTTGCGCTTTGCGTGAAGGTGACGTATTTTCCGGTTTCCGCGGTCTTGACGAAGATGCCTTCCATGGCACCAATGGTGAAGCTCTCGCCAGTTGCAAAGTCCGAACCATCCTCATTCATGGTGTAGTATGAAATTGTGTCGGGAATCGTGGCGGCGGCGTTGAACGGGTTGCCGATGAGGTTCCATCCCGCCCAATTGTTGCCTTCGGTGTACGACAAGAACACCTGGCCGCTGCCAACGTAAGGATAACCCTCAAAGGTGAGCGTAACATTGCCACTGTTGGCATAGAGATAGCCGTGGCCCGAAACGAGGTTGAAAGGCTGCTGCTTATAATTGCGCCATTCCTGTTCTTGTGTTTGGTCGAAGCGGTAGAGGTCGTAGTCGGGAGTAAGGAAACCATTCGCCTCGGTGGGTGTCACTTGGCCGACAGGCGAGGCAATCAGATACCAGTTTCCGTCACTTGTGCCGTAACCGTCAATGGCCATCTCACAAGAAACGGTGGCTTCGTTGTTTTTGGCGTAGAGATAGATAGGTTGCTGGCCGCTACCATAGCAGGAGAAGATAGGATTGTTTTGTCCGTTCTTGTTGAAACGCAAGATGTTACGACTGTTAGAGCCTTGAGCAACGATGTTGGCCGCCTCATTCTCAAATATAATGGTCCATCTTCCGTTGTTGTCGGTGGGAGATTGTGCTTTCAGATAATTCGAAGTGCCACTGGCAGCATACAGATAACCCGCGTTGGCCACATCATAAAGGGTGTAGAATCCGTCAGCATCGGGACCGATGATGACGACTTCGCAAATGTTTTCGTTGCCTATGATGGTGTTGTTGCTTGTTTCTACTGCAACACCAGGTCTATTGTTGTCGCCTGTTTTTCCCAAAACATAGACAATATCGTTTTTGCTGCCTGCAATGACATACCGTTTGCCAGAAACGAGTTCGTCGATGCTCGTAATCAGGGTATAGGTGGTTGCCTCAGCGAAGGTGGCCGAGATGACGACATCGTAGGCCGGCATGTTGAACTTGTTGTTACTGACGGTCACTTTCACGGTTTCGTCGCCGTCTTTATACACGTTCCATTCGCCGAGCGCATAGCCAGCTTCGGCGGTGTAGGTCAAGGTGACTTCGGTGCCATCTTCAACCTCGATGATTTCGAGTTCGCTGGTGCCATCCACAATCATCACGGTGCCGTTGCTGATGTTGGAAGCCACCCTGGCAGTGTATTTCGGGGCGGGAGCGGTTTGGGTGATGCTGGCGAGGTCGGAATAAACATTGTTGCCGTTGCTGTCATAACCGAGAACCTTGAAGTAGGCGGTGCGGGCGGCATTGTTGGTGTTCTCTTCATCAATGGTGTAATAGACGTTCCAGTCGGCGTCGAGGTCAACAAAAAGCCAATCGTAAATGGCTTCGGTGCTGCCGTCCTGCTCATAGAAGACAACTTCGGGAACATTGTTTTCGAAGTCAATGTTTGCGTAGGTCACTGCAATCGTGGTTGGAGTGGTGTGTACATTGGCGTTCACTTCCACTTCGTAAGAGGCAAGGGTGATGGAAGGCTCGTTGCTTGCCACTTGGCGCTTGTAGAAAGCGAAGGTTTGGTCGGCAATGTTACCACCTGCTGAGGTATAGCATCTCCAATCAGAGGAATTGTAAATACCTATATAGCGAGAAGTACCATCATGTTTCAAATAACCCGAATTAGCATCCATTTTGAATGTTTTAGAAGTGTTGTTTCCCACACGTACACCATTATTCGTATTGGTGCAATACAGCCAAGTAGTGGTTGAGCCATTCGGATAGAAAGTATATCCATCTGTGGCGTTGCCGCCGATGGTCCATTTAAGGCTGTCAGCGGGAGCAACGGAGAGTTTATTGGCAACAACAATGACAGCCGTTGCATCAGGTGCAGAGCCTGTTCCATTGTCGTTGGTCATAGCGTAAGTGCTACCATTGTCACCCACAATAACAAACACATCGTTTTCGGTGAGGCTGGCGAGGTCGGTCAGCACCCACTCATATTCAGGGGCGTTAGGGTCGGTCACCCATTGTGCTGTGACGGTCACGTTGCTGGCGGGCATGGTGAACTTGCCTTCTGTGACGGTTACATCATTGTCGCTGGCATCTTTCACTTGCCACGAGTCCCATATCATGTCTTCGGGGGCGGTGAAGGTGTTTTCGAGCAAGGTCACCTCAACTCCGGCAAGGTAGGGGCTGTTTTCGTCGGTCATGGTGCCGCTGCCGCCGTTGGAGTTGTATGTAACGGTGTAGGTAGGCGGCGTGGTCACAGAGCCGCTCACATTGACGGTGACATCGGTTGCGCCTTCCGACGAAAGGGTGATGACGTCGTAGTAGTCGCCTACTTCGAGGTTGTCTTTCAGGCGGATGGTCACTTCGCCACCGTTTTGTTCGAGCGAGAGAGTGCTGTGCCATGTTTGACCATTGTCGATGGTCATTTCGAACTTGCTGTCGGTGCCGCCGTTCAAGGCGATGGTCACGTTGTCGGTGAGGTTGCTGCCTTCAACGTCGAGTGTTGCGGTTTGGGTGCCGTCGTAGGCGTTCACCACTTGGTTGGGAACGACGAGGGCATTAGGCGTTGCAGTGATGGTGGGGTCGTCGGTGGGGGTGGTGCCGGTGGAGTAAGTGATGGTTATCTCCTGCATCTTAACAGTTCCGCTAGTACCGCCTTTTGCCATACTGATGCAAAAATAAGAACCAGAGAGGTTTGACCAAGCGCCATCACTTGCTGCCGTGCCAGAACCCATAGTCGAAACTTGCGAATCGCCAGTGTTGATAAATGTTTTGTCATCAACCACTGCCGAACCTTGTTGCATTGTGAATGCTACGCTTGATAACGTTCCTGGAAGCGGGGTAGTGTTATACAGATAGAAATTGCTTGATGCCGTGTTCTGATTACCACGAATCTGACCTGTGTTTGGATTATAGTTGTTCATCTTGAAGGTCACACCGCCAATCTCAAATTCCTGTTCAGTAGTCAAGTAAGATGAACTTGTTGAATTAGTTGGGTTGTAACCAACCGTGATAGTTTGTCCCCACATCCCTACTGGGATAGCGAGGAACGCGAGCAGCGCGAGGGCTGCGGTTAGAAATGTAAATTTCCTTTTCATTTTTTTTGTTGTTTTTTGTTGTAATTTATGTTAGTTGATTAGTTTTTCAAATGTTTAGAGGAGGTCAGAGTGGGTTCCTGTGTCAAGCAACAAAAGAGTAAGTTCATTATCGTATCTTTTCCAAAGCAACAGCCAATCTTTTTTATAACTTTGCTTGTTGAATCTATATTTCATTTTTCAAGTTGTTCAATTAAATCCTCGAAGCTCTTAGCCTCATAAATGCGGCCAGCGGCCTCATCTTCCAAGGCTTTCTCTAAACCGCTTTTGCGGTGTGTCCTCACCTTCCACCCCATCCTTCTTGAAAGAAGTCGAAGCACGGAAAGGTCTGAATTAGGCAGTGAAAGGGTTACGTTTTCTATACTTTGTGTTGCTTGCATTTGTGATAGGTTGTTTAGCGAGTTTTTCCCGCCGCAAAATTACTAAAAAATGCAGTATGGGGATGGTTATGGGAAAAAAATCTTGCCCGTATCGAAATATTGACGCATTTTGTGTCGTCGGATTAAAAAATTCCGTATCTTTGCCCTTCGGTCTATGACAACTGACTATGACCATGACCGCGACACCCAAGGCGTGGACTTTCGCGCTCCCACCCTCAATGGTCATTGTCATCGTCACAAGTCATAGTCCCCAATTTTAAACCTTTGAAATCTTTAAATCTTGAAATAACAAATCAAAATAATGGAGAAATTATTGCTTTTAGGCGATGAGGCCATTGCACAGGGCTTCATCGACGCGGGCGGCTCGGCCATCAACAGCTATCCGGGCACGCCTTCAACCCAAATCACAGAGTATGTCATCAACTCGAAGCAGGCCAAGGAACTCGGCGTGATCGCCAACTGGTGCGCCAACGAGAAGACGGCCCTTGAGGCCTCCATCGGCGTGGCCTACGCCGGCAAGCGCGCCATGACCTGCATGAAGCACGTGGGTCTCAACGTGTGCGGCGACCCCTTCATGAACGCTGCCATCATCGGCACGAAGGGCGTCCTCGTCGTGGTGGCCGACGACCCGAGCATGTTCTCGTCGCAAGACGAACAAGACAGCCGCTACTATGGCCACTGGGCCATGATTCCCATGCTGGAACCCTCCAACCAACAGGA
>CADAVB010000053.1 GCA_902791165.1 uncultured Bacteroidia bacterium | reverse complement strand
AAGATTACGCAGTATCCGCTGCCTTACGACATGATTAATAAGCTCTACGACGAGTGCGACGAAATCCTCGTCCTCGAAGACGGCCAGCCGTTTGTTGAAGAACACATCAAGGGTTTCCTCGGCAAGGGCAAGAACGTCATGGGTCGTTTGGACGAGACCATCCGCCGCGACGGCGAACTCAACGCCGAAAAGGTCGCCAAGGCCCTCGGCATGGACGTGCCTACATTATATAAGGTGCCGGAAGTGGTCACCAACCGTCCGCCCGCGCTTTGCCAAGGCTGCCCGCACATCGACAGCTACAATGCCTTGAACGAGGTTTTGGCCAAGCACAAAGGCGGCAAGGTGTTTGGCGACATCGGTTGCTACACTTTGGGCTTCAACATGGGTGCCATCCACACCACTGTGTGCATGGGAGCCTCCATCACCATGGCCAAGGGCGCGAGCGAAGTGGGCATCTTCCCGAGCGTGGCGGTCATCGGCGACGGCACCTTCGGCCACAGCGGCCTGACGGGCCTCATGGACTGCGTAAACGAGAAGGCCAATGTCGTGGTCATGATTCTCGACAACGACATCACTGCCATGACGGGCGGCCAGCCTTCGTCGGCACACAACAAGATCCGCCGCATCTGCGAAGGTCTCGGCGTGGAGCCTGAGCACATCCGCGACATCGTTCCGCTGCCGAAGAACCACGAAGAAAACGTGAAAATCATCGAGGAAGAGGTGAACTACAACGGCGTGTCGGTCATCATCCCGCACCGCACCTGTATCGTGGAATTGAAGAAACACATGAAGAAATAACTATGGCCTATAGCCAATGGCCAATGGCTCGCTTCAACTAAAGGTTGGGACTTTGCCCCTTGGGTGAAAAAAGCCATGGGCCATAAGCCATGAACCATAGGCCAATCAACAATTAAACAATTAAACAGTAAACATTTCAACAATGAAAAAAGACATAGTTTTATGCGGCGTGGGTGGCGACGGCATCGTTTCGGTGGCCAAGATCATCTCTGACGCTGCCTTGAATATGGGTATGAACCTGAAACAGAGCGAAATCCACGGCATGTCGCAGCGCGGCGGATCGGTGTTCTCGCACCTTCGCATCTCCGACGACGAGATTTTCGCTGACGTCATTCCCGAAGGCCAGGCCGACATCATCCTCTCGTCCGAGCCGATGGAAGCCTTGCGCTATCTGCCATGGCTGAGCAAGGAAGGCTGGGTGATCACCAACAACGAGCCGTTTGTCAATATCGGCAACTATCCCGACATGGAGGTGATTAACGCCGAGTTGGGCAAGCTGGAGCATGTGGTTTCCTTCAACGCCAACGAAATCGCCAAGCAACTGAAGGCCCGTTCCAATATGGTGCTTTTGGGTGCCACGGTGCCTTATCTCGGCATCTCGATGGAGAAGGTCGAGGAGGCCATCGCCCACATCTTCGGCAAGAAAGGCCAAGAGGTTGTGGACCTCAACATCCAGGCCGTGCGCGCCGGTTACGAGCAGGCCACGAAATAATGTTGTAGAGACGCAATGCTTGCGTCTTTATTGAAAACGAGACGCATTCAATGCGTCTCTACAAAAACAAAAACGCCTGATTTCGGTCAGGCGTTTTTGTTTTCTTATTCCTTTTCGTTTTCTGATACGGGTGTCGTCGTTTCTTCCTTTTCTTCCTTGACCTCCTCAAGTGTCACCTTGCCCTCCTTGATACGGATTTTCTTCTTCACCCGCAGCGGCGCGATGAACAGCATCATCAGAATCTCAAGAATGTATTTCAGAATCGGGATGGGACCTGTGGCAATGAACTGGAACACGATCAACAGAATGGTGCCCGACACGAAAAACGCCTTGCCATAGACCTTCTTTCGGAAAATCTGTATCAGGCTGAAAACCAACAAGACAGACAACGCCAGCTGCGCAATTTGGATGAGAAAATCGTGCGAATTGAGCGTCAATTCCTCTTGGTTGAGATAGACCGAGTCGAAATAATACCGCCTGAACACCACGACGAGCACCTCAAAAATGAGCAACAGGCCATAGTAGGTGATGGCGAATGTGGCCGCCAACTTCATAGCGAGCGTCAGCTGGGGCTTCAGGTCGAATATTTTTCCTTCACGGTTTTTCATGGTCTTTTTTGACAATGACTGCTGACCATGACTATGACCGCTTTTGCAAATAGAAAAAGCTTATTTCCTTGGTTTAAGCGGTCATGGTCATCGTCATAGGTTATGGTTTTTCATTTGATTATCATTAGGTTGCGTATTTTCATATTGTTCCTTGCGCTTGAAGTAGAGGTAATACAACAAGATGAACATCACGGTGAGGAGCAGCTCGGAGGTGAATGGCGAGGGGTGCTGCAAAGGATAGATATACACCGAAGCCGCAATCAGCATGAGGATTTGCGCGATGCTGTAGATGTGGAAACCGCGCTTGTCCCATTTGAACATCTTCAACACGCCGACAAGCGAGGCGATGAAGAGCACCATCAAGATAAGGTAGTAGTTGGGATTGACTTGTGAAAGCATGGTGGCGGTATCCGTCATCGCCTTGGACATATCTGCGCTCAGGCTAGAAAAAGGTGCCATCATCTCTTCAAATTGCCCGTTTTCGAGCATGGTCGCCAATCTCGGAATGAAGAAATACGAAACCATGGAACTGATAATGTTCCAACAGGCGTTGAGGAACGACAACACCAGGAAAATGGTCATGCCTGTGGGGCGTTTTTTGGGTGTTTGTGCGTTGGTTTCCATTTTTCGTAGGGGCGAACCTATGTGTTCGCCCATTGATGGTTATTTTATTTTCGTTTTTAGGGGGCGGACACATAGGCCCGCCCCTACAAGGTTTATTTGTTTTCCAAAATGTCAAACGACAACGGGTAATTCTTTACAAAATCAACCGATTTGGCGATTTCGGTGTACATCACCTTATCGACGCGCACAAACTCTACATTCTTGCGGTATTCGGCGACGAATTTCTCGATCATCGGCGACGACTTCAGCGGGCGGCGGAACTCCAAGGCTTGCGAGGCGTTGAACAGCTCGATGGCCAACACGCGCTCGAGGTTTTCGGCCACACGCAAGGCTTTTGTGGCGGCGTTGGCACCCATACTGACGTGGTCTTCCTGACCTTGCGACGACTCGATGCTATCCACCGAGGCGGGCGTGCAGAGTTGCTTGCTTTGACTGACGATGCTTGCGGCGGCGTATTGCGGAATCATGAAGCCGCTGTTGAGGCCGGGTTCGGCGACGAGGAAGGACGGCAAATCTCTCTTTCCTGCAATCAGTTGATAGATACGGCGCTCGCTGATGTTGCCCAACTCAGCCATGGCGATGGCCAAGAAGTCCAAGGTGATGGCCAAAGGCTGGCCGTGGAAGTTGCCCGCGCTGATGACCAAATCCTCATCGGGGAAGATGGTCGGGTTGTCGGTGACGGCGTTGATTTCCTCGCTGAACACGGAGGCCACATAGTCGATGGCATCCTTCGAGGCACCATGCACCTGCGGCATACAACGGAAAGAATACGGGTCTTGGACATGCTTTTTCTCCCTGACAATCAGTTCGCTGCCTTTCGTGAACTCGCGCACGCGCTTGGCGGTGACGATTTGCCCGTTGTGGTGGCGGATTTGATGAACTTGGTCGAAGAAAGGCTCGATACGGCCGTCGAAGGCTTCCAAGGAAACCGTTCCGATGAGGTCGGCCAAATAGCTGAGGCGGAAGGCTTTCAGCAGAACATAGGTGCCGTAACTGCTCATGAACTGCGTGCCGTTGAGCAGAGCCAAACCTTCTTTCGACTGCAAGGTGATGGGTTCCCATTTGAACTTTTTCAGCACCTTTTCGGCGGGAACGATTTTGCCCTCAAAATGCACTTCGCCCAAGCCGAGCAAAGGCAGCATGAGGTTGGCCAAAGGTGCCAAGTCGCCAGAAGCACCGAGCGAGCCTTGGTTATACACCACGGGCAGCACATCGTTGTTGAAGAAGTCGATGAGGCGCTGGACGGTCACGACTTGCACGCCGCTATTGCCGTAGCTGAGGCTCTGCACCTTTAATAACAACATCAGTCGGATGATTTCTTCGGGCACCATTTCGCCCGTGCCACAAGCGTGCGACATGACGAGGTTTTTCTGCAAGGTGCTCAAATCCTCTTTCGAGATGCTGTGGTCGCAGAGGGAGCCGAAGCCGGTGGTCACGCCGTAGATGGGCTTGTCTTGGTTTTCCATCTTTTTGTCAAGGTAGTCGCGGCATTTTTGGATGCGCTTGATGGCCTCGGCGCTGAGTTCCAGCTTGTAGCCTTTGGTGAGTATTTCGTTTACCTGTTTGAAGGTCAGTTCTTTGGATGAGATTTTATGGGTTTTCATATTGTTGATTGTTTAATTTGTTGTCCCTGTAGGGGCGGACCTGCGTGTCCGTCCTGTTTAAAATTTTTTTTCCTAAATCGGGCGGACACATGGGTCCGCCCCTACGTTATTTCATTATCATTTCCACCAATTTATTCGCGTCCACGGTTTCCTGTTGGCCTTCCTTCATCCATTTCACGGTGAATTTTTGTTCGTTCATTTCCTGTTCGCCGGCGATGACGACAATCGGGATGTGGCGTTGGTCGGCGTATTTCATCTGTTTCTGGATTTTGGCCGCGTCGGGATAAATCTCCGCGTTGATGCCGTGCTTGCGCACTTGGTTGAGGTACTTCAGGCAATATTTTTCCTCGTTCTTGCCGAAGTTGAGGAAGATGACCTTGGTGCTTTCGGACATGGTTTCAGGGAAGAGGTTGAGGCCTTCCAACACGTCATAGATGCGGTCGGCACCGAAACTGATGCCCACGCCGCTGACATTCGGCAGGCCGAAAATGCCCGTGAGGTTGTCGTAGCGACCGCCGCCCGAGATGCTCCCGATGGCGAAGTCGTTGGCTTTCACCTCGAAGATGGCACCGGTGTAGTAGTTCAAGCCACGCGCCAAAGTGAGGTCAAGTTCAGTGCTGATGCCGAGTTCCATATCGTCGATGTAGTCGAACAAGGTTTCGAGTTCCTCGATGCCTTTTTGGCCTACTTCGTTGCCCAGCAAAGGTTTCAGTTGCGCCAATTTCTCTCTCGTGTCGCCTTTCATGAAGAGGATGGGCTGTAGTTTTTCGATGGCTTCAGGCTCCAGACCCTTTGTAGCCAATTCCGCGTTCACGGCCTCGATGCCGATTTTGTCAAGTTTGTCAATCGCAACGGTAATATCGACCAAAGCGTCAGGCTTGCCGATGTATTCAGCAATGCCCGCCAAGACTTTGCGGTTGTTGATTTTCAGCGTCACTCTGATTTTCAAGGCGTTGAAAACCTCATCCACAATTTGAACCAATTCGGCCTCATTCAAAAGTGAGTCGCTGCCGATGATATCAACGTCGCACTGATAGAACTCACGGTAACGGCCTTTTTGCGGACGGTCGGCGCGCCAAACGGGTTGGATTTGGTAGCGCTTGAAGGGGAAGGCGATTTGGTCGCGGTACATGGTGACGAAACGCGCGAAAGGCACGGTCAGGTCATAACGCAGACCTTTCTCACTGATTTTCGAGGCCAATTTCAGCGATTCAAGCGGCTCGCCGTTCTGTTCCACGCCGCTCATGAAGTCGCCCGAGTTGAGCACACGGAAGAGGAGTTTGTCGCCCTCGTCGCCATACTTGCCCAAAAGGGTGCTTAGGTTTTCCATCGAAGGGGTCTCAATCGGTTGGAAACCAAAGCGTTTGAACACGGTTTTAATCGTGTCGAAGATATAATTGCGGCGCACCATGACCTCTGGAAGGAAGTCGCGTGTGCCTTTGGGAATACTGGGTTTTTGTGCCATAGCGTTTACACCTTATTTATAATACAATGATGTGCACTCATTGAGATTGGCGTTGATTTGCTCATACAATTCTGTGCGTTGGTAGTGGTCTGCCACCTCTTTGAAAAGGTTTAAGAACGACAACATTTCTTCGATGTCTTCTTTGAAGTAAGCCTTGAACTTGGGCTTCATGTTGCAGTAATACAAGGCCTTGTCGTAGAAGTTGCCGGCGATGGTTTTCAAGAATTGGTCGCCTTTTTCGGTGGCGCCGCAAGCGTAATACATTTCGGGGAATTGGTACAAGCGAATCTCGAAGGGGATTTTGTCGTTGGGGAAGAACTCTTGGTATTTGTCCATCACGACGACGGCCGAATCAAATTCTCCGTGATTGACCATAGCTTGTGCCAAGCGCGAATAAGCGATTTGGGCGTATTGCACTTCGCGGACGCTTTCACGGTCGGGCACCACATCTTCTTGGTTCAGGTTACCCCATTGGGCTTTATTGACCAACAGCTCATAGCCGCCTTCGCGATACACACCGCCACGATAGATCTTGTGGTAGTCTTCGGCCTCGACGGGGATGAAACGGTAGGCCATGCCTTCCATGTGGAGGTATTTGTCGATGCCAAGCACGCTCGACATGTCGCTGAACGAGGTGAAATACACAGGGCGTTCCCAATTGTTGGTGGCCATAAAGTCCAAGAGCAGCAGCGAGTTTTTCCAAATCTCTCTTCCCTTGATCTCCCAAGAGATTTCATCGACGATGCGGTCGGCCATGCTCTCTGGCACAATGCCGTTGCGCAGGCAAGCTTCCTTATCGACGGTGAGTTTCACGTTGCGCACGGGGATATAATTGGCGGTGCCGCCGCCCACGGTGCGTTTCACGGCTTTGGGGTTGTGGATAAAGTCAATGACCTGTTTCAGTTCCACGGTCTTGCCCTTGAAGAAGTCTTCTTCTTCGATGTAAACGGGCTCATTCACACCGTTGTCGTATTCTTTATGCGACAGCGTAAGGGGCAGGCGCTCCGATTCATACACCTTGCGGGCCATTTGGTGGGCATACCAATAGCCGCTCGACAGCATGTAATTCACTACGCGTACATCGGTGCGGAAGCCTTCCACTTCTTGCACATACCACAAGGGGAAGGTGTCGTTGTCGCCGCGGGTGAAGATGACTGCGTTGGGCGGAAGTTGGGCGAGGTAATTCTTCGCCCAGTCGCGGGCCGAGGTCTTGCCCGAGCGGTTGTGTTCTTTCCAGCCATTGGAGGCCAACACGCAAGGCACGGCCACGAAGCAAGCCAAGCCGACGGCCACGGCGGTAACCACACTCTGTTTTTTTGTCAGTCTGTTCACCCAGTCGATGAGGGCGATGACGCCGAAGCCAATCCAGATGGCAAAGGCATAGAACGAGCCAGCGTAGCTGTAGTCGCGCTCGCGGGGTTGCTGCGGGGTTTGGTTAAGGTAGATGATAATGGCCAAACCAGTCATGAAGAAGAGCAGGAAGATAATCCAGCTTTGCTTCAGGTCGCGCTTGAGCAGCCAAAACAGGCCACACAAACCGAGGATGAGCGGCAGGAAGTAATAAGTGGTTCTGCCCGAGTTTTGCATACAGGCGGGGATGTTGTCTTGGTCGCCGAGGCGGGCATTGTCGATGGCGCTGATGCCACTGATCCAGTTGCCGTGGTTCAGCTCGCCCTGGCTTTCGATGTCGTTTTGGCGACCCACGAAGTTCCACATGAAGTAGCGCCAATACATCCAGTTGCATTGGTAGTCGATGAAGAACTTCATGTTTTGTCCGAAGGTGGGTTTGCTGATGGTGACGGTTTCGCCTCGGTAGTTCTTCACTCTTACCGTTTCGCCTACGATGCTGCCGTTGGCGTTTTTGCGGTAGCTTTCATACATCTGCTGGTGAGCACCGGGCTGTGGGCTGTGCATTCTCGGGAAGAGGGTCTTCAACTCCTTCGGATAGATGGGCACGCGGAATTTGTTGTCTTCGGTGATGACATAGCGCCCCGACTCTTTGTCTTTGACGTAAATCGGCTTGCCGTCTTTCGCGTCATTGGCGATGGCGTTGTAGTAAGGCCCATACAGCACAGGAGCACTGCCGCCGTATTGCTCGCGAAGCAGATAGGAGAGCATGGCGGGAGCGTCTTTAGGCTCGTTCTCGTTGATGGGCGGGTTCGTGTTGGCACGGATGACTAACATGAAAAACGACGAATAACCAATGAGGATGAACAACAAAGAGAGTAAAGCCGTGTTCAAAATCACTTTTTTGCGCTTGGTGGTGACTAAAAGTCCCCACACGAGAAGTCCAAGGAGAAGGACGAAATAGAGGATGGTGCCGAGGTTGAACGGCGCATGAAGCGAGTTCACGAAGAACAATTCCGTCTTGCCAGCCAGATTGACGACTTGCGGCACGAGGAACATGTTGATGAACCAAACTAAGGCCACCGAAACCACGCCAGCCAAGACGAAACCCCAGAACGAGGTCTTTTTCCATTTCTTGAAATAAACCACATACACGATGGCGGGGATGCACAACAAATTGAGCAGGTGCACGCCGATGGAAAGGCCGATGAGGAACGCGATGAAAATGAGCCAGCGGTTGCTCTTTGGGTCGTCGGACACTTGCTCCCATTTCAGGATAGCCCAGAAGGTTACGGCGGTGAAGAACGACGACATGGCATAAACTTCGCCTTCCACAGCGTTGAACCAGAACGATTCGGTGAAGGTGTAAGCCACCGCGCCGACGAAACCAGCCAGTAGCACACCAATTTTATTGACCCATGGGGCATCTTCGCCTTCCTTCATCCATACTTTGCGGGCCAGCATGGTGATGGTCCAGAAGAGGAAGACGATGGTGAGTGCGCTGCAAATGGCCGACATCACATTGACCATCATGGCCACTTTGGTGACATCGCCGCCCGCAAAGAGCGAGAAGAATCTGCCCAACAATTGGAACAAAGGCGCCCCAGGGGGATGGCCCACTTGCAATTTGAAAGCCGTTGAAATGTACTCGCCGCAATCCCACCAACTCACGGTAGGCTCAAGGGTGAGAAAATACACGATGATGGCAATCAGTCCGGCCAACCACCCTGTGATGTTGTTTAACTTCTTGAATGTCATAACGATATAATACTTTTTTGTTGATTATTCTCTTTGTTTTGGCCTTTGCCAAACGGCAAAAATAGGGAATTTTAGCATATAAAACGGCTGCAAGTAGAAAAATCGTAGGCGAGAAGGCCTATTAATAATAGGTGGAAGAATTTTTTTTGAAAAAAACGAGAAAAAAGTTTGCGCGTATCAAAATAAGTTGTAATTTTGCAGCCGCATTCAGAGATGAATGATGTCGAGTGGTGTAATGGCAGCACTGCAGATTTTGGTTCTGCCTGTCAAGGTTCGAGTCCTTGCTCGACAACTTAAGGTGGAAGAAGGAAATACCTGCTACTTTGAGTAACAGGTATTTTTATTTAAAATAGCCCCGTAGGGGCGACAGGACGTTAAGCAGGCGACCTAAGTCCCTGCCTCAAAAATAGAGTAAAATGATAAACAAAGACCAAATAGCAGCCCTATGCGAAGAAGCCCTCGCCCCAACCGACCGCTTCCTCGTGGATGTGAAAGTGAAACCACAGAACGTCATCGAAGTCTATGTCGATTCCGACACGGCCGTCAGCATCGAACACTGCATGGAATTGAGCCGTTTCATCGAAAGCAAGCTCGACCGCGATATTGAGGACTTTGAATTGAGCGTGCTCTCTTGGGGCCTTTCGGGAGCCTTGAAAATGGACCGCCAGTTGCAGAAATACGTCGGCAAGGACGTGGAGGTGAAAGCCAAGGAGTTGGGCAAACTGCAAGGCAAACTCGTCAGTTTCGACGACGAGAAAGTGGAAATCGCGCCCGCACCCAAGAAAACCTCAAAGAAAAAACCCGCCGAAGAACCTCAGAATCTGGTTCTCGAACGCCAAAAAACCGAAATCAAACCCGCCATAATCTTCTAAACAATTCAACGATTAAACAATAAACAAATCAACATACAAAATGGACAATTACAAATTAGTAGAAACCTTTTCCGAATTTAAGGAATTCAAGAACATTGACCGCGAGGCCATGATGCGCATCATCGAAGACGTGTTTCGCGGAATGTTGAACAAGAAGTTCGAAACCGACACGGAAGGCTTTATCGACATCATCGTGAATGTGGATAAGGGCGACTTCGAGATTTACCACAACCGTACCGTCGTGGAAGACGAGGAACTGAAAGACCCCGCCCGCGAAATCAAGCTGTCGGACGCCATCAAGATTGAACCCGATTTTGAGGTGGGCGACGATGTGAGTGAGGTGCTGAAGATTGAAAGCTTCGGTCGCCGCGACATCCTTGCACTGCGCCAAAACCTGCAGACCAAGGTTTCGGAATACGAGAAGGAAAGCATTTTCCAGAAGTATAAGAGCAAGGTGGGCGACATCATCACGGCCGAAGTAACCCACGTTTGGAAACGCGAACTGGTGGCCATCGACGACGAAGGTATCGAGCTGATTATGCCCAAAGCCGAGCAGATTCCCTCTGATATTTTCAAGAAAGGTGACACGGTGCGCGCCATTGTGAAGAGCGTTGATAGCGTCAATGGCTCACCCGTGGTGACGCTTTCGCGTACCTCCGAAATCTTCCTGCAACGCTTGCTGGAAGCCGAAGTGCCCGAAATTTACGACGGCCTTATCACGGTGAAGAGAATCGTTCGCGAGCCAGGTCAAAGGGCCAAGATTGCCGTGGAAAGCTACGACGACCGCATCGACCCCGTGGGCGCCTGCGTGGGTATGAAAGGCACCCGTATTCATGGCATCGTTCGCGAGCTTCGCAACGAGAATATTGACGTCATCAACTGGACGAGCAACCCGCAACTGTTCATCAGCCGTGCTTTGAGTCCGGCCAAAATCACGAGCATCGTGATAAGCGAAGACAACACGATGGCCAATGTTTATATGGAGAACGACCAAATCAGCCTCGCCATCGGCAAGGGCGGCTACAACATCAAGCTGGCCGGCAAGCTGACAGGCTACGAAATCGACGTGTATCGCAACAGCGAAGCCAATAGCTCCGAAGAAGACGTTGATTTGCAAGAGTTCTCCGACGAAATCGACCAATGGGTCATCGACGCCCTTGTCCGCATGGGCTGCGATACGGCCAAAGACGTGCTGTCGTACACCCCCGAGGAAGTGGCCTCACGTGCCGACCTCGAAATGGAAACCGTCAAAGACGTGTTCCATATTTTGAAAGCAGAGTTTGAAGCAGATGCCGAATGATGCCAAGGCATTGATATTGTAGAACGAGAAACAAAGAGAAAGAAACTATGTCCGAAGAAACCAATGTCACCATTCGATTGTCGAAAGCGGCAAAAGAATTCAATGTGGGCGTATCAACGATTCGGGAATACCTCGCCAAAAAGGGATTCCAAGTTGATTCGTCGCCCAATGCCAAGCTCACGGCAGACATGTACAACCTGCTCGTGAAAGAATATCAGGGCGAAAAGGAAGTGAAGAATGAAGCCAAGAAATTAGGCAACATTTCTTACAAGGGAGGTACTGTTTCCGTCGATTCGGCAATGCAAAACCCAATCTCCGACGATGAAGAAGACACCGAAGAAGTGATTATTCGCTCTACCACAATAAGGCCTGCGAAGAAAAAGGCGAAACCGACTCGCGCCGAAACCGAGCAACCCGTTGAGGAAACCCAACCCGAACCTGAAAAAGTGGAGCAACCTGCTCCTACATCCACAACGCCTGTGGAGGCGAAGGAAACGGAGCCTGAGAAACCAGCCAACGATTCCCAACTGAAAGTGCTGGGGAAAATTGACTTGGACAGCTTGAACCCGAAGACACGGCATGAGAAAAAGCCGAAACAGGAGCATAAAAAAGAACAAAAGCCCCAGTCGGTCCAGCAACCCAAGCAGCCTGCTAAGCCAGAGCCTGCCAAGAAGGAGGAAAAGCCCCAACCCGTACAGCCTGCCTCACAGCAGAAACAAGAAAAGCCCGCCGCACCGACTGTCGAGCCTAAGTTCATCAAGACGGAAGTGAAGAAATTGGAAGGCCCTAAAATCCTTGATAAGATTGAACTTCCCGACGAAAAACGTCGCTCTGGTGGCGAATCGCGCAAGAAAAAGCGCAAACGCATCCAAGGCAAGCCCGAAGGCTCGTCGGAAAACCCGACAGGACCCAACGTGAACCCAGGCCCGAAGAAAGGCGACAACAAGCAACAAGGCAAGGGACAGAAACCGCAAGGCGGCGACAATGCCAACAAGAAAAACCAAAAAGACAACGTCAAGCCAAGCAAGAAAGACAGGAAGCAACCGAAGCGCGAGGAAAAGGTGGAACTGACCGACGAGGAAATCTCGAAGCAAATCAAGGACACTTTGGCTCGCTTGGCTCCTATGGGCAAGTCGAAAGCCTCCAAGCACCGCCGCGAAAAGCGTCAGCAAGTGGCAGGCAACATGATGGAGGAGATGATGCGCCAAGAAGAGGACAAGAAAGTCTTGAAGGTGACGGAATTTGTTACGGCAAACGAATTGGCCACCATGATGAATGTGCCTGTGGTGAAAGTCATCGGCACCTGCATGAGCCTCGGTATGCCCGTTTCCATCAACCAGCGCCTCGACGCTGAAGCCTTGAGCGTGGTGGCCGAAGAGTTCGGCTTCCAAATCGACTTCGTCAGCGCCGACGTGCAAGAGGCCATCGCCGAAACGGAAGAAATCGACCGCGAGGAAGACCTCGTGCCGCGCGCTCCTGTCGTCACCGTCATGGGTCACGTGGACCACGGTAAAACCAAACTCTTGGACTACATCAGAAATACCAACGTGGTGGCCGGCGAGGCTGGCGGTATTACGCAACATATTGGTGCATACGAAGTTACCACCGAGAGCGGAAAGAAAATCACCTTCTTGGATACGCCTGGTCACGAAGCCTTTACGGCTATGCGCGCCCGTGGTGCCAAGATTACGGACGTGGCCATCATCGTCATCGCTACCGACGACAGCGTGATGCCGCAAACCGTTGAGGCCATCAACCACGCGCAAGCTGCTGGTGTGCCTATCGTCTTTGCACTCAACAAGATAGACAAGCCCACCGCCAATCCCGACAAGATTCGCGAACAGTTGGCCAACATGAACATTTTGGTCGAAAGTTGGGGCGGTAAGTACCAAGACCAGGAAATCGCAGCCAAAATCGGCTTGAACGTGGATGCCCTTTTGGAAAAGGTGCTCCTCGAAGCCGAGTTCCTCGACCTAAAAGCCAACCCGAACCGTTTGGCCAAGGGTGCCGTCATCGAGTCGGCCCTCGACAAGGGTCGCGGCTATGTGGCCAAGATTCTCGTGCAAAACGGCACGCTGAAGATCGGCGACATGGTGTTGGCTGGCACCACCTACGGCAAGGTGAAGGCCATGTTCGACGACCACAACAAGCCCGTCAAGGAAGCTGGACCTTCAACTCCCGTGCTGCTGCTCGGCTTGAACGGCGCGCCCATGCCGGGTGATGCCTTCAACGTGATGACCGATGAGCGCGAGGTGAAGGCCATCGCCAACCGCCGCGAACAACTACAGCGTGAACAGACGCGCCGCACCAGCCCGCACATCACCTTGGACGAAATCGGTCGCCGCATCGCCATCGGCGACTTCAAGGAGCTGAACATCATCGTCAAGGCCGACGTGGACGGTTCCGTCGAGGCTTTGGCCGACAGCTTGCTGAAACTCTCCACCGAGCAGGTTCAGGTCAATGTCATCCACAAGTCGGTGGGTGCCATCAGCGAGTCGGATGTGATGCTGGCTTCGGCCTCCAACGCCGTCATCGTGGGCTTCAATGTGCGTCCTACCGCGCAAGCGCGTAAGATGGCTGAGAATGAGAAGATTGACATCCGCTTGTACTCCATCATCTACACCGCCATCGAGGAAATCAAGGCCGCTATCGA
>CADAVB010000052.1 GCA_902791165.1 uncultured Bacteroidia bacterium | reverse complement strand
TGGCATTGACCGCATCTTGGTTCTGCAAAAGATAGCGCAATTCGTTCGTCGAGGGCACATACCATTGTTTGCTATGGATGGTTTGATGGTCAAGGTGGACCAGGTTCCAAGTGTTCTTCAGGTAGCTCCAACGGATGGCCGGATAATTGTGCAGGTCATAATTGTCGTTGAGGATATTGGTGTTGTTCCAGCCATCGTAGGGGTTGGTGGCTCCTGTTTCTTCGTCGATGTGGTCGGGGAGGCACCATTGCAGGGAGTCCTCGTCGAGGCTGACCATCAGTCCGCACGAGCCTCCTGCCGTGGTGAAAAACACGATGCCTTGAAGCGTGTCGTTGTGGTAATAGTCGCCGATGCGGTAGGAAGTGTAAACCGGAGCGGGCGTGTTGCCGCCTTGCGGTTCATATTTCTTGCAGGCGGCAAAGGCTAGACAGAGCAAGGCTACGATTAAAAGGCGATTTCTCATGGCGAGGTAATCTAATTAGAGCAAACCCAAGGATCCTTTAGAAAAAATAAAATAACTGATGCCAGCCTTCAGGTTTGCCCGTTGGAGGCCTTCGCGGGAATTCCCCAAGTCGTAGTCTTCGATATGGATGCCATCCTCATATCTGACTTTAGACAAAGCCGCTATGTGATAGGATGCTTCAACGCCAATGGCCAAATGCTTGGTCAATAGATAGTCGTAGCCGAAAACCATGCCGAGCCCAAAAGTTTTCCCCGACAAAGTATATTTTGTATCAAATTCCTTGGCTTTGTCCTGGTAGTCCATATAGCCAAAAAGAAGGTCGTAATACAAACTGTGTTTCTTGTTGTGAGTTAAGCCCATCATCCCAAACGAACCAGCAATGAAGTTGATGGTGTGGAAGTTGCTGATGTTGCCTTCATAATAATTGCCGTCTTCGTCATATAAATAACCTTCTGCCTGCACGCCTTTGAAAAAGCGGTCATAATAAAGGCCCAACGTAATGCCACTACTAATGTTGAAGCGGACATTGGCTCCGAGAACCGGTCCTCTTGTCAGTTTGCGGAGATAATCCTTGTAGTCAGGGGAAATGTTATTAGGCAACTTGGCAGTCCTGAAGCCATAACCTCCTTGTAGGCCGATGCGCACGTTAAAGTCTTTCTTCTCCCGTTCGGCTTTAGCCTCGGCCAAAGCGATAGGGTCGGCGATATGATAAGCCACAACACTGTTTTTGGGCATATTGGCATAGCGTTTCACGCCATTCCGCTCATAGATAAAACCCAGGATGGCTTTGTTTTCGTCCACAATAGAGCAAGGAACCGTATCTCCTTCTTTGACTACTACATAGTCCTTGAAATTCTGCTGGGCAAAATCCGACAATTCAATGGGTTCGATGTCGTCACTGATGTTGAGGATAAACCCCACTATTTGGTGGCATCCGCTACCGTTTTGGCCAGGAAAGCTGTGCTGAAGGATTTCGAGGCCGTTTCCACCTGCCAACCGAGCTTCTTGTTTTGCCGTTTCGAGAACGGTTTCCCAATCGCAGCGTGTTGTGAAGCCACCGTCAAGGACGCTCACTTCTCCAATGATCTCCGCGTTTTCGGGAACAACCTCCGAGGGGTTGTAAACAGTGATTTCGGTTTCTGCCCCTAAAGAAGGCATGGTCTTAACAATGTGTTTGTGTACCTTTGGGGAACATGAACAAAAACAGAAGGCAATAGCACAAAGAAACCATACTTTTTTCATCTTCGCATGCCCTAAATACGTCAATCGGGCGCAACTTTTGGTTTATCCCTTACAGCACCTAAAAGGACTTGTGTTTACGAAAGAAGCGTGGTGCCGATATGCAGCTTCTTGCCACTCTTGAAAACTTCTCACATTTATGATGACAAGACGAACATAACGCTTCTTGGTCGGCACAAAGACAGCCAAAGAACCGCTGCGAAGATACTGCTTTTTCGTCAAAAGCAACTGGTGTTGAGAGAAAAAATGTTATTTTTGCGGAAACACCGCCCGCTTCGCCATCAAGGTCATACTCAAGCCTCGCGCAACCATAAAAAGCAGAAAAGCCACCCACAAACCGTGATTGCCGAAAGGCGGCATTAATATTAATGAGGTTGGCAGAAATACGCATAAAGCGGAAATGATCATCGTGTTGCGGATGGCGCGGGCTGCCGTGGCTCCGATGTAAACGCCGTCCCAAAGGAAGGCCGCAAAAGTGATGAGCGGAATGGCGGCCAAATAAATGTGGTAAGGCTTGGCCATAGGGATGATTTCGGGCTGGTCGCTGACAAGTCCGATGAACCAATCAGGGAAAAGTGCATAAAGCACTGTGAACGGCAAGGCGATGAGGAAACCCCACAGGAACAGCAGTTTAATGGTTTGGCGGAGTTGTTTCGGGTCGTGCGCACCCGTGAAACGCCCCACCAACGCCTCGCCCGCGTAGGCAAAGCCATCGGTGAAGTAGGAGAAGATGTAGAAGAACTGCATCAGAATCATATTCACGGCCAACATATCATCGCCGAGTTTGGCCGACTGGTTGTTGAAATAAGCGATGCTCAACACCAAAAGGATGCTGCGAATCATGAAGTCGGCGTTCACTTGGAAGAAACGCTTCAACTTGTCGCTTTGCAGCAAAAGCACCCTGCGGATGGGAATAAGATGATGGCGGAATTTGGCGAACAGGAAGACAATCGCCGTTATTAATCCGCAATACTGCGCGATGACCGTGCCCAAGGCCACGCCACTCACGCCCATACCCATATAATTGACGAAAGCGACGCTCAGAACGATGTTCACCACATTGGTGAGGATGGCGATAACCATCGGAATAGTAGTGTTTTGCATCCCGATAAACCAGCCGTTGAAGGCGTAGAGGCAAAGCACCGCCGGCGCGGCCCAAATACGTACATGGAAATAGGTGGCGGTGTAGGCCAAAACCTCCTCGCTGCCGTTGAGCAACTTCATACTGAGCCATTCCACCGCATTTTGTAATGAAAGCACCAAAACCGTGGCAATCAGTGCGATGCAGAGCGAACGATAGAGCGAATAGGCAATTTCGGCGCGGTCGTTGGCGCCGTAGGCCTGTGCCGTGAAGCCTGTCGTGCCTGCCCGCATGAAACTGAAGATGGAGTACATCACGCTGAAGATGGTGCCACCCAGCCCGATGGCCCCGATGTAGGCGATGCTGTCTTGATGTCCCATCAGCATCATATCGACGAAGCCCAACAGCGGCACGGTGATGTTGCTGATGATGTTGGGGACGGCGAGTTTCAGGATCGAGCGGTTGAGGGAGGTTTTGGGCATGATGATGTCGTTAGATTATTTAACGCTTATATAATGCTTGTTAAAGACAAAAAGCAGTTTCAAGTTAATTATCCATAAGTTTCTTAAAATCAGCGAGTTTCAGCATCTTGGTTTGTTTGTGCTGCTTTAGGTCGAGCAAGTCGGCATCGCCTGAAACGACGAAATCTGCCCCAATGCTTTCTGCCAATGAGAGCAGATACAAGTCTTTAGGGTCGCGGATTTTGGATTGTGCTTTTTGCTCGATTTTCACTATGCGGCAAAAAGCGTAAATGATGCGGAAGAAATCGTCCAATTCATCATCGCTGACCCGAGCGCGAATCTTGTCACGTGAACTGACACTGTGGATTTCTTCAAGCAACTCGTCACAAACATAAACATCGAAACGCAAGTCTGTCAGAATTCGTTGTACCCATTGGGCTTGGTGGCCAATCAAGAACGAAATCCAAATATTGCAATCAAGAATGATTTTCATTTTCCGTATCTGACAGCGTTGACTTCTTCCATAATCTCTTCATCAGAGAGCGAATCCTTGTTGGAACGGCTTTTGACAAACCTTTCAAGCAGTTGCTCCCGAGTCTCAGCTTGCCAGCCGAATTTTCGGATTAGTTCTTTCAAAAGCACCCAGTCTGTTGAGGGGACATTTAGATAGATTCCTTGTGTGTTTGCAGCATTCAGCATAGCCTATTTGTTTTGTTTTCAACCGCAAAATTACAAAAATCCGCCAAATCAACCTTGTCTTTTCATTTTTTCACTAACTTTGCCCCCAACAAACGAAAGTCTAACCAAACAAAACAGGAAATGACCGAAGCGCATTGAGCGCAACGACAAAAACGACATATTTTTAACCAAAGCATTAGCTATTATTCGCGTTCGAGAAAAAGGTCCGGAAAACTAATTTCTTTGCAGAATTAGAATAGCAAATGTTCACGGAAGTGACGGACTTCCCTTTCCTCATCATAAAGCACTGATGTACGTCAGTGTGAGTGTATCTGTGATGAGGAGCGGGTTTTCTTTCCGGACCTCCCGTGAACGCGAGTGGATATGCTCACATTTCTTTTTCTGCCCTATGTGGATTGGTAGCAATGCACAAAACGCTATCAATCTATGGCAAATTCAAACATCCCGCAGATTATTACTGACATCAGTCAGCATCTTTCTGCACACCATTTCAAGATTTCTGCACACAATCAAGACGGCAGAATCAATTCTGCGATGAACGAAGACGAAGTGCTCAATTTCATTGAACGCTCCTTTGACTTTGGCCAATATCGCCTTGTTCGTCCTCAAGCACGTGATTGGTTTGATTTCGCTATTGAAGGAAATCAAGAATTCTTCCCTATCAACATCAAGGTGACGAATACCACAACGGTGGACAATCTGAATTGTAAGTTAGGCATTTATTATGCTCTTACAGGGTTGAAACCATCTTTCGGAAATGAGATCGGTTGGTCGCCATTCTTTGAGAAACTCAGTCGTTCTTTTGCTTCCAAGAAGGATAAAGACTATTATTTTTTAATTGTAAACAAGAAAGATTTATCCGATGTTTTTTGTAGCACACTCAAATGTATTCAAAACCTGACACCCAACGGAAACAACCTGCCGTTTCAAAGCAAGTGGAAAGATAATCACGAATTGGTTTTTCGGACTTTTGAACAAGCGGCTGATTTCATCATGAATGCGTTTGCCGCCTCAATCAAGCTTCGTTCCAACATTTACCTTGATTTCCAAAAATTCTTCCCGCAATATGTTTAATGTAGAAACTTTAGGGCAGGTGTTTACGCCCCAATCAGTTGTTGCCCAAATGCTTACGCTTTGCCGTAATGAAGGAAGGGTTTTGGAGCCTTCTTGTGGGAATGGCGCGTTTTTCAATGAGATTCCAAATTGTGTGGGAATAGAAATCGATTCACATCATTGTCCCGAAGGGGCGAAAAACATGGATTTCTTTGATTACCCAGTCAGCGAAAAATTTGAAACGATTATCGGCAATCCTCCGTATGTGCGCTATCAAGACATCCCAAAGGAAACCAAAATGAAAATCAAAAGCAATTTGTTTGATGAACGAACCAATCTTTATCTGTTTTTCATCGAGAAATGCATTAACCATCTCACCGAACATGGAGAATTGATATTCATCACCCCAAGGGACTTCCTGAAAGCAACTTCAAGCATCAACCTGAATAAATTCATATTCGAGAACGGAACAATTACCGACATCATTGACCTTGGTGACCAAAAGATATTTAAAGGATTTAGCCCAAATTGTGTGATTTTTCGTTTTGAGAAAGGTGATTTCTCTCGTGCGACCAATGTTACAAAACGCTTTACTCTTTGCAACGGACAACTACTTTTTACAGACAATCAATACCCATTGTTTTTTAGTGACGTTTTCTTTGTGAAAGTTGGTGCAGTTAGTGGTGCTGACAAGTATTTTGAAAGTGAGGAATATGGAAATCGTGATTTCGTTTGTTCATACACATGTCAGACCGGTAAAACCAAACGAATGATTTACAACGAGCAATCACCTTATCTGAAACAATTCAAACAAGAGTTGTTGAATCGCAAGATTAGGCATTTTGACGAAACCAATTGGTGGACATGGGGCAGAAACCATTATGTTTCAAGTGAAAAACGGATATATGTAAATGCCAAAACACGGAATACACGTCCATTCTTCTTACATGAGAGCAACGATTATGACGGCTCTGTATTAGCAATCTTCCCACACAACCAGAATATTGACTTGCAACATGCCTGCAATATGCTTAATGAAGTGAATTGGAACGAATTAGGGTTTGTTTGCGATGGACGATATTTGTTTTCACAGAAAAGTTTGGAATCGTCACCTCTTCCAGCGACTTTTACAGACTTCTTGAGGAAAGATTTGTTGTTTTAAGGTTAGTGTCAATTGCCAAATGCTCTGCCGCGACTACAACCGGCGCAAGAGCGGGAAATGATGGAATCCGATTTGTAGGGCTGTCACATTGTGGCAGCCGCTCAAAACATCGAAGCGGCTGCCATGCTATGACAGCCCTACAATTTCACGAAAACACGATTATTCTTGCAAGGGTATGATGGTTTTCCTATTTTTGTCGCAACAAAAACGACAAAACAATGATTTTCTACTTCTCCGGCTGTGGCAATAGTAAACACGTAGCGGAGACCATCGCCGCAGGTCTCAACGACAATTTAGTCTTCATTCCCGAAGCGGCTCGCGAAGGCCGTTATGAATACGAATTGGCCGAAGGCGAAAGGCTTGGCTTCGTGTTCCCCATTTATTCTTGGGCACCGCCAAAATTAGTGCTCGACTTCATAAAAAAACTGCAACTCAAAGCCAAACCTGATTACGTTTATTTCGCCTGCACCTGTGGTGACAATTGCGGCCACACGGAGAAGGTTTTCCGCAAGGCCGTTGAGGAAAAAGGTTGGCATTTGTCGGCGTGTTTTAGCGTGCAAATGCCTGAAACTTACATCGGTATGCCAGGCTTCAAACTCGATACACCAGAAAATGCCCAACGGAAAATCGACAAGGCAAACGACCTCCTAAAGCGAAACATTCTGCGTCTCATTAATAAGGAGTGTTTTTCCGAAATAATCGTGGGCAGTTTGGCATGGGTCAAGACTTATTTGGTGAATCCCGGTTTCAACCGCTCGGCCACCGACGACAGCAAGTATCGCGTCAGCGAGGCTTGCATCCATTGCGGCAAGTGCGTGGAAACGTGTCCGTTGAAGAACATCACCCTCGAAGACGGTCGCCCGAAATGGCACGGCCACTGCACGATGTGCATGGGCTGCTATCACCATTGCCCAGTTAACGCCATCCAATACGGCAAGGCTACGGTGGGGAAGGGACAGTATGTTTTTAGGTAGGAGGTATGAAGTTTTTTTTTGCCGCAAAACATTCATTATCAAAATAAAAACACTATGAAAAACAAACATTACTTGACAAAATCACTATTGGTCACGGCGATGGCCACCTTCTTTTTTACCGCCACTGCGGTGGCACAATGTGTCGTCCCCATTGCTCCGGGGCAGTCTTACACCGAGAATTTCGACTCAGGGCAGATGGAATGTTGGACGGTGGAAGCTTCAGGATCCGCCACTTGGGCGGTGATGAACGGCACCTTATCCAACGTGGTGGCCTTCCAAAATGCCTCATCGGGCGACGAAGCACGACTGATTTCGCCCACCTTCGACCTGTCGGGAAGCAGCAGCGCCACCTTCAGCTTCGGCTACGCGATGATGGCGCTCTATCCGCCCAATGACGAGCTTACGGTGAGCTACCGCACATCCGAAACCGACAGCTGGCACGACCTCGGCAGCTATAGCCTTAACGACTGGTCGAATGTCTTCGAAGAGTCGTTCACTTTGCAGGACTTGAGCTCCACCTTCCAAGTGTCGTTTTTGGGCCACAGCAACGGCGGATATTACATATTCATCGACAACATAGAGATTGTTTCTGTCGGTGGATGCGCTCGCCCGGCAAGCCTTCAAGCCAACCAGATTACGATGACCTCAGCGCTTCTTGAATGGTCAACGGCTGGCAATGAGGAGAGTTGGACGCTTGAGCTTGACGGCCATCCAAGAACCATCCACACCCAGCCGTTTCTGCTGGAAGGACTGATTCCGCAGACCGACTACACCGTCCGCGTCAGGGCCAACTGTGGCGAAGGACAAGAGTCGGAGTGGTCGTATCCTATTTCATTCAAGACGTCTTGCGATGTGATCACCGTCACCGACGACGAGCCTTATACCGACGACTTCGAAGGCTCCGACGAGTTCATCTGCTGGCAAGACGAAATCATCTCCGGCACCTTGGGCTGGGCTGTCGCTCCCACCTATCTCGACCCCACCAACACGGCTTTCTTTATTTGGCTTGGCGAGGAAGCCATGCTCGCTTCGGCTCCCTTAGACATCTCCGCCGTCAGCAACCCCATCCTCCGTTTCAAACACAAACAACGGCAAATAGAGGGCGCGGTGGATGAATTGTCGGTTTGGTATGGCACGTCTTACAATGATTATTGGCATCTCCTTGCCGAATACACCTATGCCTGCGACGATTGGGAAAGCGTTACACTTGCTTTGCCCGAAGCCTCTTCCACTTATTATATTGCTTTCAAGGGCAAGTCAAACAATGGCGATGGTGTGTATGTCGATGACGTTTGGGTGGGCAACGATGACGGTGTCGGCATTGGTGAAACCTCCTCGGTCGAGGCCGTGGTCAGCCCCAATCCCACCAATGGCAAGGTCATGTTGGAGGCCAATGTCACCGAAGGTGAAGTCGCTGTGTTCGACATGATGGGCAAGCAGGTGGCTTTCGCAACCTTGAACAATGGTCGCGCCGAACTCGACCTAAGTGCTTATGCCAAAGGTGTTTATGTGGCCCGCGTCACGAATGAGGTCGGCTCAAGCATCATCAAGTTGGTGAAGGAGTGATTAACTGTACAGGAATCTCCTGATGCTCCGTTTGGGTGTCTTCTCAAACTCCTTATCAACGAGGACGATGGAAGACACCTTGGAATAGACGGGAAGCATCTCGTTCAGTTTAGCGAGGTTCTCGTTCATCAATTCTTTCATGCTCTTGCCTTGCAGGTCGAAAGTCTCGTCGGGATAGACCAAAGCAACGATTTTGCCTTGACGATCCACCACGAGCGACTCTACGACACCCGGCAGGTTGTTCACCTTGTCCTCAATCTCTTCGGGATAGATGTTCTGTCCGTTGGAGCTGAGAATCATGGCCTTGGAGCGTCCCTTGATGAAGAGCAAGCCCTTCTTGTTCAGGGTGCCGAGGTCGCCAGTATGCAGCCAGCCTTCCTCATCGATGGCGGCGCGGGTGGCTTCTTCGTTTTTGTAGTAGCCCATCATCACGTGTTCGCCACGGAACAGGATCTCGCCGACCACATTCTCCGGGTCGGGCGAGTCGATTTTAAGTTCATTGCGGGTGACGCATGATCCGCAGCAGCCCAGCATTTCATTGTACCAATGCTCGTAGCAGATGAGCGGTCCGGCCTCGGTCATGCCATAGCCCACCACGAAGGGGAACTTGATACGGCGAAACACCTTCTCCACCTCGGCATTGATGGCCGCGCCGCCCGTGATGAGCCAAACCAGGTTGCCGCCAAAGGCATCCATCAGCTTCTTGTAAATGGATTTTTCCACAATTTTGCAAAGCAGCGGCGTGTTCCATAGGAACTTCACGAAGGGCTTTTTGAGGGCGGGGAAAATCTTCGCCTTGAATATTTTCTCCAACACCAACGGCACGGTGAGAATCATGTAAGGTTTTGTCTCTTTGTAGGCTTTCAACAAAACGGAGGGCGATGGCGTCTTGCTCAGGAAATAGACGTGGCAGCCGCCCGCGATTTGGTAGAGGAACTCAATCGTCATGCCGAACATGTGCGAGAGCGGCAACATGCACACCTCGGTCCAGCCTGCATGGTTGGGGATGGTCTCTTGACTGTATTGCACGTTGGCGGAGATGGCGCGGTATGACAGCATAACACCCTTCGGCGCGCTTGTGGTGCCCGAGGTGTAGTTGATGATCATCAGCTCATTGAGGTTGTCGGTGGGCAGTTTGACATCGGCCTTGGTGAAGCCGTTGGGATACCTTTCGTTGAAAAGCCTTTCAGCGTCTTCTTTCACCGTTTTCAGCTGCTCGTCTTGGGTATAGAGCACGTTGAAATTCTCCGTCCCGATGGCGATTTGGATGTTGGGCATCTTATCAATGTGGATGCGTTTCCACACGGCGGGACCGACGAAGATGGCCTTGGCGTCGGAGTGGGTGACGAGGTTCTCGATGTCGCTTTCGACGAAAGCATCCATGATGGACACCACCACGCCACGGTTGGCGGCAATGGCCAAAAACGAGATGGCCCAGTTGGCGCAGTTTTTCGAGCAGATGGCGATTTTGTCGCCCGCTTTCAGTCCCGCAACTTCAAGCATGGCTTGCACCTGCATCATCTTGGCACCCATCTCGCCGTAGGTGTAACTCGTTACATCATCGTAATCGGTCAAAGCGGGTTCGTCCCAATTTTTGGGAAGGTTTTCGTTAAAATATTCAAAAAAGTGTTTGGTAGGTTCTATCTGTTTCTGAGTTTTCATAGAATGTAATATGGTGATTGACAATTTGAAGCGGCAAAGATAAGAAATGTTTTGTTTGGGTGAAAAAAGTGTTTAACTTTGCGGTGTGAAACAATACTTTTGCTCATAAAACAAGACAGAATGAAACGCACAAACCTACTGGCAGCCTTAATTCTGCTGCCCTTATTCATGGCCGTCTTGGGCTGCAACACCTTTCCTGGTGCGACGAAGCCGATCCGCATCTGCGCCTCCGATAATGAAACGGCAATGCAACTGAAAACGCTGTTGGAACAGGGCGGTTGCCAAACAAAGTTTGGCGGTCGCGACACAGGCCGCACCATCTATTTTGGCCTTCCGCCCGTGCTGCAAGAGCAGTACCAACCGCTTGTCGATAGCCTCTGCGACGATGGCTATTTGATTGTTGGCGATGGCCGCGACTTGGTGCTTCACGGCAAAAGCGAAAAAGGCACGTTATACGCCATGTATGCTTTTCTTGAGATGATGGGCTACCGCCTCTATACGCCTGATGCTATGGTGGTGCCCGACGTGAGCCAGATGGAACTGCCGGTATGCCGCAAGTTGAGCAACCCCGCCTTCCGCTATCGCGAAGTGGCCTACTATTATCCCAACCACAGCCAACTGTATGCCGACTGGCATCACCTGCACTCGATGGCCGACCGCGACAGCCTTTTCGGAATGTTCGTGCACACTTTTGGCAGGTTGTTGCCGCCGTCGGAGTATTACGACGCGCATCCCGAATGGTATTCCTTGAACAACGGTCGCCGTATGCGCGACGGCCAGCTGTGCCTCAGCAATCCCGATGTGTTTGAGGAACTTTGCCGCCGCCTCTCCGATGCCATGGCGCAACGGCCTGAAGCGCAAATCTGGTCGGTGTCGCCCAACGACAACTACAACGTCTGCGAGTGTGCCGAATGCCGCCATTTGGACAGCCTCTACGGAGGCCATTCCGGCACGCTGATGTGGTTTGTCGGCAACGTGGCGCGCCGTTTCCCCGACAAGACCATCTCCACCTTGGCCTACCAATACACAAGGCAGGCGCCGCTACCCACCGCTT
Organism: uncultured Bacteroidia bacterium; assembly: GCA_902791165.1. Lineage (GTDB taxonomy): Bacteria > Bacteroidota > Bacteroidia > Bacteroidales > F082 > Limimorpha. The sequence goes on along the minus strand of CADAVB010000052.1, from coordinate 3,421 downwards.
CACGCCCTCCTGTGCTTCCCGAAAACCTTCAGGTGATGCTTTGTCCCATCGAGGTGGGCCGCGAACTGCCCATAGCTACTTCTCCAAAAGAGGTTTCTTTCCGCAAGGACATGGAAGACTGGCACCAGCTCACCGACAATATCTTTTTGTGGGATTATGTGGTCCAGTTTCGCAATTTCTGGGACCCGTTCCCCAACCTTCATGTGTTGCAGCCCAACTTGCAGTTTTTCCGCAACAACGGTGCGCAGATGATGTTCGAGCAAGGCACCGGCCCCCAGAATGTCAGTTCGTGGATGGACATCCGTTGCTATCTGATTGCCAAACTTTTGTGGAATCCTGATGCCGACATCGAAGCGATTATGGAGGACTTTTTCCAAGGTTACTATGGCGAGGCTGGAAAGTACGTCAAGGCGATTGTGGACACGATGACCCGTGCCGTGGTGGATGGCGGCGAGCGCCTCAACATTTACGGATACCCCGTGGATGCTGTCGAGACCTACCTTCAGCCGCGACTGTTGCAGCAATACGACAGTCTGATGGCGCAAGCCTACGCCGTCGCCGACAGCGCAGTGCGCGAAAGGCTGCGTTTCTTCCAGTTGGCACTCGATTTCGCCCATGTCGAATTGCAGGCTGCCGGCTTGATGCCCACCACGGAAGAGTCGCTTAGGGCTTTGGCCGACGATATGACGAAGGACTTGGATCGCTTTGGCGTCAATATGATGATGGAGATGGGCATCAAGCCACGCAAATACTACGACAACCTCTGCCATTATGCCGACAAGGCCTTTTATGACGGCCCGCATCATCCTGTCAGCCTGCGCCAACCCGCCACGGCGCCTTACGCCACAGGAAGGCTTGATGATGGGAAAGTCGGCATTCTCGACTACCGTTCTGACTGGTTGGGCTTCTGGGGCGACACCCTCGATGCGACAATGACGCTGAACGAAATCGAGACCTTCAGCACCGTCAGCCTCGACTTCTATTTCTATCCCTTGTCGTGGATCTTTCTGCCGCAACGGGTGACTTTTTACGTTTCAGACGACAAGAAGACATGGCGGCAAATTGGCGAAGAGCTTCTTGAAAGTCCCGAAGTCTTGGCCACGCCTTCCATTCACGAGGTCGTTTTCGCGAGCGACAAACCAATAAAAGCCAACTACTTGCGCGTTGTGGCGGAGCCGCTTCCCGAAATCCCGTCGTGGCATAGGGCGGCAGGCGCAAAACCTTGGATTTTCACTGACGAGATTTTCGTGAAGTGACCCGTTTGTTCATTTCTTCACAAACTCCACGCGGCGGTTTTTGGCGCGGCCTTCAGCTGTGTCGTTGGGTGCGATGGGTTCGTGCGAGCCTTTGCCCACGGGCGTGAGGCGCGATTGGGCAATGCCCTGTTTCACAAGGGCGTTCACGATGGCTTCGGCTCTTTGTTGGCTCAGCGGGTCGTTCACGGCATCGGAGCCAGTGTTGTCGCAATGGCCTTGAACCTCAAATTCCAGTTCGGGGTGCTCTTGCATCAGTTTGGCCACGCGGTTGATTTCGATGACGGATTCTGGCCTCAGGTCGGCTTTGCCCGTCTCGAAGGTGATGGCGTAGGTTACAATCTTGCCGTCGGTGGCGAGGCGGTCGTAGAGCGGCACGGCACCTTGGGCGATGCGCACATTGCTCAACCCCGTGTAGCGATAGAACGCTCCGCTGGCGAAAAAGAGGTAGCCCGGAGCTTTCATGGCCGGCACATTGATCATGCGCACGCCGTTCACGTAGCCCTTGAAAGCCCGCTGGTTGAACGAGAAAGCGAAATGGTTCCACTCGCCGGCAACTATCGGGTTGTCTTTTTCCAAATAGTCGCTATTGCCCGAGTTCAGCCCCAGCATCTTCTCTCCACTCGATTGGTTGCTCCCATCTGGTTTCAGCAGGTTCCACAAGAGGTTGCACGAGCCGTCTTCCCTGTACCAGAAGCGCACATAGCTCGAGGCGTTGTAGTAGCTATCGTCGCCTCGGTCGCCGAAATAAAGGCTCATCTCAAGCGTAGTTTCCTCCTCGTCGCCCGTATTCATCGGAGCAACATAGAGGTCGAACTCCACCGTGAACACCTCTGGCAGCCAGTCCCATTTCTCTTTCATCAGCGGCATCACCTGTCCCAGACCGTTGTCGGTGAAGGCAATCACGTTGCGACCCTTCTGCTGAGCCGTTTCCGCATACCCGTCAAGCAAATCCCACCTCAGCGGGAACTCGCCAAGCTTCTCCCTTTCAAAGTTGTCGTCGAAAATAATCTCGTCGCCGGGGACGAAATCACTCTTTGCGTAATTCGTTTCTTGTGCCATTGCGGCCATTGCGGCAAACAAAAGCAATACAGTTGTGGTGAAAATCTTTTTCATTTTTGTTTTAAGTTAATAGGTTTAGAGTGCAAAACTACAAAAAATAAACAGCATTGTGTCAAATTAGAGGAGGAAAATCTTCCGCCGCCATCGAAACGGGCATTTCTTGGAAATCGTAAGGCACCGGCTTGGGCTGGTGCAAGGCCAAGAAATTGTCGTTGAGCAGCAACTCCACACGCAGCATGGTTTCTTCAATCGTTTTGGGCTGCAACTGACATTCCCACACCACAATGACCTGCCAGCCGTTGTCGTGCAAAACTTGGTAATTCCGTTGGTCGCGCTCTTGGTTTTTTCGGATTTTGTTCACCCAAAATTCGCGGTTCGTCTGCGGAATCTTGCAACATTTGGAGCTATTAACTCCAAACTCCACACTCTCCACTCCAAACTCCACGAAGTGTCCGTGCCAAAAGCACCCGTTCACGAAAATTGCCGTCCGATACCGCCGCATGACGATGTCGGGCTTGCCCGGCACGCTCTTCACGTTGAGGCGATAGCGGTAGCCATGCCGCCACAGCCATTGCCGCACCAACTTTTCCGGCTTGGTGTTGCGGCTGCGGATGTGCGACATCACTTTGTGGCGCTGGGCAGGGGTGAGGCGGTCGGTCATAATGTCACCAAATAAAAGGCAAAACCTTGTATTTCACCCGTTGTTTGTATTCGCTGTAACCCTCCAAGCCTTGTTCCAGCACGGCTTCCTCGTTGCGGATGCGCTTGGTAATCAGTGGAATATACAGCAGCATAATGCCAAAGGAAATTGGTGAGGCCAGCACCAAAGGCATCATGAGGAAGAGGATGGTGGTGGCCATATACATCGGGTGGCGGACAATGCCATAAAGCCCCGTATCGACCACTTTTTGATGCTCTTGCACTTCGATGGTTCGCGAAAGGTAGGTGTTTTCGCGTAGCACCTCGGCATACAAGGCATAACACACCAAAAAAACCACCGCAGCCACCCAAACCACCCAATTGGGCAGCACAAACCACTGAAAACGCCAGTTAAAACCAGCAACCACAAAAGCCGCAACGAACAGCAAGCCGCTCAATGCCACGAC
>CADAVB010000051.1 GCA_902791165.1 uncultured Bacteroidia bacterium | reverse complement strand
CAAGTATCGTTCGATTTCTTCTTCGATTTTTCGCTTCAACATGGCTTCTCCTTTTCTGAACTGCAAAAATACTCATTTTTTGGATATTACAACATCAATACATCATTTTTTTGTCATTTTTCCACCCAAAAATAGGGTCGTTTTTGTCATTTTTCCACCCAAAAATAGGGTCGTTTTTGTCATTTTTCCACCCAAAAACGAGGCCGTTCCACACTCACAACTCCACACTCACAACTCCACACTAATCAACTAAACATCCCCCCCTCAACAAAAAATTTTCTCCAAAACCATCGCCATGTTCAGAAAATGTTGTACTTTTGCCGCTTCAAAATAAAAAAAGACCATTTTAACACCTATATTATAATATACAAAAAACACCTAAATCTCATAAAACCATGACGACATCGATGTTTCAGCCACCTTGCCGCCAAATCATTTTGCAGCCAACCTTTTGTTTTATCTCATCTATTCCATGTAATTTGCAGAAAACCAGTAGTTTAAATATATAACCTTGAACCAGCCCAACCCTTTGCAGGGGCCGCGTAGGGCAGCCACAGGGAAGGAGCCGTTCACACAAACCTAATTACCAACGCAAACAAAACAACATCTCAATATGAAGAAACAAAACAACACCGCAATGGCACACAGCGCCAAACCTCACAAAAAACGCCCCTTCCGCCTCCTCGCACTGATGGCGATGATGGCCCTGGCACCAGCCTTGTGGGCACAAACTCCGACTTGGCAAACCTATCCATCAAATGTGGGTAATTTGAACGAATGGAACTATGAAACAAATGGCACATACAAGATAACCTCAGAAAAAACAATTGCTTCTACGATTAATCTTAACGGCAACTTGACATTATATCCTGTTGGAGTACAAACCATAAAAGTAGGAAAAGATGTTAGCTTGTATGCTTTGGGTTGTAAAAACCATTCTCTATATATCATTGGTACTGATAATGGGAACAACAAAATCATCTTCGATGGTGGAGCGAACAATAGGGCAGACGGCTTTCCCAACCCGACAAAAGTAAACGAAGGATATACCAAAGCAGCCATCTATTGTAATTCTTGGGGTAATATGTGGCTACAGAATGTTGTGTTCCAGCATTTTGCCACTGATGCAGGGCAAAATGGAGGAAATCATTATTGTGGCGTAATCAATTTAACCAATTATGAAAGTAATCCTGCCGTGACCAATACATTATCTGGTTATTTTAAGAATGTGGAAATAAAGGAATGTTTCGGTGGAGACTATAAGTTGGAAAGTCTTGATGATAGCTATCGTTATGGAAGAATAATCAGCATAATTATAGGCAAGGTTAATCTTTTCATGGATAATGTGAATATACACCATTGCCTTATTCACGAGGATTTGGAGAAAGGCCATTTCATTGTTAATGACCCCATTTCAGGTTTTGGCGGCATCATTCGTTCGCAAGGCAATTCGAGCGGAAAACTTGAAATGCAAAACTGCAAATTCCGCGACAACCAATATAGGGATTTGAACGCACACACTCCTGCTGAATATTGGAATAATACCTATAAGGTGGAAGACCAGCCTTTGGCAGGCCAAGGTGGTGCCATCAATTGGCGTAGTGGCGCAAGTTATAAAAACCAAGGAAATGACGCTTGGCTTTCACCAGAACTAATCATACGGAATTGCACATTTGAAAGAAATTGCGCGAAACAAGGTGGTGCCATCGCTACCTGCTGCAAGACCTCTTTCGTGAAAAACGGAACCAGTAATTACACCTATATATCAAAAAACCATGCCGAGTATGGTGGCGGCCTCTTCTTCTGGTCATACAACGATGGCCAAAAGACATATAATGGCGATGGTTTTGATGTCACGCTTGGCGGCGAAGGGTTTAATGACAATAATAGCGCATACGTCAGAGTGTTCGACAACTTCGCCCTTTATTCTGGCGGCGGAGCTTATATCACTATCGACCCTTCCGACGATGTGGGTTTTGAACCTTACCCAAATGATGCTAAACCAAAGGCTACTGCATACAATGCTACTTTTGGAACAGGTTGCGAAATCAGAAACAACCGCGCTCCGCAAGGGGCTGGCGTGACCATTATCGATAATGCAGCCATGAGGCATCGCGGATATAGATCAACGACCCCAAACCTTTCAAACGGCGGTCAAGAAACTAATCCAGTGAAAGATAAGTGGTCGGGCATATTGTCAAGGACAATTACTTTTGATGGTGCAATAGTGAAAGACAACTATACTTCGGCCCAAGGTACTTTCCCTGGTTCTGAAGCTGCAGGTGCTGGTTTTTATATCGTCAAGCAAAAAAGCAAAGACTCAAATTTCGCTAATGATTTCACAACAGGTACTCACTATGACACGATTACGACACTTCCCCCAGGCGGCTTGATGACCGTCAATGTGATGTCGGGTGTTATACAAAACAACCATGCCAGACAATACAAACTTACTATTGGCAATCTTAACCAAAGTTCCTACTCACCCTTTACGGATACGGAAGAAACCACCAACCCCAAGCCCGGTAAAGGCGGCGGCTTTTATATCGCCAGCCTCTATGACATAGCGGACTTTAAGAGCGCGCTCAATGTGAACATCGGCAAAGTCGGCGCAAGCGACGATGGCCTCCAAGTCTTTAACAACGACGCTTATACCGATGGTGGCGGCTTATATATTTATTATGACAGGGATAACAATCGCGACAACGGTGGCGATGTCAAAGTATTGAATGGCTACATCGGAAAAACCTCATCGGAAACCAACAAGGCCCTAAACGGCAACGGCGGCGGCCTTTGCGTGCTGGGTGGCACAGTAACGGTTGGTGGCGGTCATGTGGTTTACAACACAGCAGCCAAAGGCTATGGGGGTGGCATTTATGTCAACGTGCCTACCAACAATAGCGTAACCTACATCAATGCCAGCACCAGCAATAACACCAAAGGAACCAACATCAGTTACAACTCGGCTTTGGGCGGTGGCGGCGTATATGTCGACAAAGGCAAACTGGAACTGGATGGCCCTGCTTTTGCCTCGGGCACATACGGAGAAACTGAAGCGGGAGCCGACAACACCCATACCCGCCTCACCAACAACGAAGCTACCGATGGCAACGGCGGCGGCATCGACGCGGGCAACGGCACGGTGGAAATCACCAACACCTTATTGTATAAAAACACGGCCTCTGGCATAGGCGACAACAAGGGTCGCGGCGGCGGCGTCTATCTCGACGGAGGCACCATCAAAATCAATACCTCCAAAATCCTCTTCAACACCGCCTACTTGAACGGCGGCGGCATCGACGACCATTTCGGCAGCATCTCCATCACAGGCGGCGACATCAGCAACAACACGGCTATCAATGGCGGCGGCGGCGGTGTTTATACTCACCATGGCAACATCACCGTTTGGCCCGATTATGACATCGAAAACACCACTATCATTTCCCAGCAAATTGAAACTGAGGTTATGCCAAAGGGCACCAAAGTCGACTCCAACAAAGCCGGCAAGAACGGCGGCGGCCTCAACACCCACGTTGGCCGCTTCGACGTGCGCTTCGCCACGATCACCAACAACGAGGCCGGCATGTCGTATGGTCCCACCGGCAATGGCGGCGGCACGGGCGGCAATGGCGGCGGCCTCTTCTGCGAAGGCCCCCACACCGACCCGTCGGGCTACACCGTGCGCCTCCTCCACTGCCACCTCAATGATAACAAGGTCTACGGCAATGTTTTACTAGGTGATGGCATCTCCGGGCGCGGCGGCGGCATCTACCTCAAAAAAGGCAGCATCTTCGCCGAGCATTGTGACATTCTTCGCAACGAAGCCGACATCAACGGCGGCGGCTTGGACAACCATGAGGGAGAGTTGCGTGTATATGGCTCCTACATCGACCACAACAAGGCCAAAACCGGGCGTGGCGGCGGCATCTATACCGAAAAGGGCAACATCGTGGTAGGCCCCTGCGACAGCTACGGTTTTACCGCCTCCAAGGCCAGCCGCATCCTATACAACACCGCCTACATCAACGGCGGCGGCATCAACAACCACGAAGGTAACATCACCATCCATGGCGACCGCATCAACAATAACACCGCCGAAACCGGCGACGGCGGCGGCGTTTACATCAAAAGCGGCCAAATCCTCATGTATGGCGGCCAAATCAACGAAAACAAGGCCGACCAAGGAAAAGGTGGCGGCGTGTATGGCGGCTCAGGCAAGTTCAACATCATGGAACGCGAACCCCACCCCATCCTCGAAATCCTGGAAATGGAAAAAGTGATCCCCGGCAGCTTCACCGTCCACTTCCACCATGTGGACAGAGGCCTTGCCATGGAAACAGGCGCAGAAAACAAAGAATTCGGCATCGCCTATTCCACGAATGAATATCCAGATCTTCCAGAAAACCAAGAATGGACCACCACCAACTGGCCTGGTGTGACAAAGATCACGTTTACTGTTGCTGATGGTGAATCAGATGAGATAGACACTGACTATCAAGGCGTGTATAGTTACGTCCGTAATGAAGGCTGTTCGAGGGTTACTGTTAACGGACTTAGCGCTGGCACGTATTATGTGGTAGCCTACGGCAAATACAGCAAGGGAACCAAGAACTACTTCGACGCCAGCCCGGCACTGAAGGTGGTAATCCCCAGCAGCGGCAAGGCAGCTGAAGGCAACCATCCGAAGAGCATCTATCCCGCCGTGGAAGAGAACCCCTTCTTCATGGAGCTCACGCCCTTGCAGCAGGCCATCATGGTCAGCACGCCCGAGGCTGACAGCACCACGGTAGCCCCTGCAAGGCAAAGCCGCGACGACGAAGGCCCCGTAGATATTCCCCAAATCAACAAGAACACTGCCCGGTATGGCGGCGGCATCTGCATCGACAAGCAAGGTGCTGAGCTTATTTTTGCTGGCTCGCGCGAAGCCAATCCCGATGAGTGGGGACAAATCAACAAAAACTACGCCTCCGAAGCCGGCGGCGGCATTTACATCGGCTATCAGACTGAAGGCGAAAACCCTGGCCCTGCCATGATGCAAATGATGGGCAAGTGCGAGGTGAACCGTAACCGCGTGCCCGCAGGCAAACACGGCGGCGGCATCTACCTCGACGGACGCTTATATGTGGGCGACCAAGACACCGACACCATCGGCACACACGGCCTCAAGGTCGATAAGAACTTCGCCATCGATAAAGACCAAGACACTTTCGAGACCGAATTGGACGCAGTTATTGCGGGCACCGCAACTGATGAGGTGAAAGCCCAATATGGCAAGAAGACCATGAACAACGTGTTTCTCCCGCGCAACGAGTATGACTACTATCAGCATCACGATGGAGCTTCCTCTGACACCTATAACAAGGTATCCGTCATCACCCTGCTTTCCGACGTGTCGGGCTATGCCGGACCCGGCGATACCAACCCCTATTCCCACATCGGCTTCAGCGTGGTCAATGGCTTCTGCCCTGTGATTGCCACCGCCGAAGAGTTTGGCGGCAACTATAATGTCCATAGATATAATGACGCAAAGGTTGGAGACACCGTTTCGGAGATGTGGCTTTACCACCTGATGAGTATGAATACAGTACAAACAGATGGATTCGTTGAAGGCTTGAAAGGCGCCGTGTTTGAGGACTCGGAGTCATACGTGGCCATCCACACCCGCATAGCAGGCGACGGTCTTCCTCCCTTCCGCTCGAAGTACATCTACCTCTGGGGCTGCTGGACGCACCCCATCGTGATGAACGACCCCGAATCGGAACAACCCATGAAAGGCTCGTCCAACACTTCCGAACCTCATAAAGACCCGAAATGGAAAGGACACTATGTCATCACCAACCCTGGCGATAACACAGCAGATGGTTCGGGCGATCCCTTGGTTTGGGAAATCTACAGCCCCGAAGGCCTGTCATGGTTCACCTCCTATGTCAATGGCTTGAACGCCTTTGACGAAAAGACGGGAAATGACAATGACAACACAATTGATCCCGTCACCGGTGAGAAAGACAACCACCATAAGTGGTATGCAAACAAGAACCCCAAGGCCATTGCCAAAATCATGAACGACTTGGACATGAGTGCCTATCTGTGGGTGCCCATCGGATCGGTGCAAAAGTTCTATCTTACTGCCCTTAGTGGAGAAGAGGAAGGCAGCCTCTTCGTTGACTCCGAGTCGCAGGTGATGATTGGCTCTGAAGCTGATACCGATTATACCACAAACGCCCACTACTACCAAGGCACTTTCGACGGCCAAGGCCACATCATCAAGGGCCTGCAAGGCCTCTACCTCACGGGTATCCGAAAATTCGGACTGTTCGGCTATCTGACCGACGATGCCGTGGTGAAGAACACCTTCGTCGATGAAGGCTTGTTTGTTTCCGACGACAAGACAGCCGTCTATTCCGCTGGCGGCATTACCGGAACGATGAAGCTGAAAGATAGCGGCACTGCCCCCACCATCAGCAACAGCGAGGCTCGCATGAACTTCAATGCCTACTATAGTGCAGACGGCACCCATGTGGGCGGCATCGTGGGCGACTTGCAGGCGGGCCATGTCCACAGCTGCATGGCCATGCCCTCCATCACCACTTCCGAAGAAGGCGTTGGCTCCACTGGGCAATTCGTAGGCGGCTTGGTCGGTAAGATGGCCACTGGCACCTCGGTGAGAAACAGCTTCGCCAATGTGTTCTTCTTCACGAAAGATCCTAAATACAAGGTGGGCGGCATCGTGAGCGAAAACCACGGCACCATCGAGAACGTGTATGTGCGCTACAACAACGCCGACAACACCCCCGACCTTCCCAACGACAAGTTCTACTGGATTTCAGGCACCAACCCAGGAGGAACCATAAAATTTGCCTTTGCCCCTAAAGGCAAGATTGGCGGTGGTACAAATCAATGGTGGTATGGCAGTCAGGGCAACCAAGCGCAATTCCGCCGCACCTACCAACCGACGAATCTCGTAAGCGACAAATACGGCTTTGCCCACGACGACCAGAAGGCAGAAGCTTTTAATATCGATTCTGACGGCACAGAATTCATCCCGATGGAGAACGGTAATCCCCTCAGCCGCATGACCTACGATGCAACCACCCACGAGACCTATTTCAACGGCCTTGTCGGGGCACTCAACAATTGGGTTGAGGCCGTTAACGACACAAGTGCCGTCAAATACACCCCGTGGACGCGCACCATGGCCAGCACCATCAACGACGACTACCCCGTGCTCATGTTCAACGACTTCAATGTGGTGGGCACCGAAGACGGCATCTACATGAAATACGACGACAACGTCAATGACATGTGGAAGAAACCTAACTATGATAGCCTGGCCATCGCCGATAGAACCGGAAAGAACTTCCAAAACCTTACCGCTGCCCTCAATCCCAAGACAGCCATGTATCTCTACAAGACCAACCCGACGGCCATCAACGTGACGGAAAACACCGCCGTGCCGCTGCACATCCACCAGAATGTGGGTGTGTTGCAAGAAGAGGGCAAAAACCTCACCGCCCGCGTGGGCGTCACCTTCGACAACAGCGACGGCACCACCGCCAACGGCGGAATGCCTTACGACTGGCACATGTTCAGCTCGGCCTTGAAGGCCGCCCCGTTGGGCATCACCTACCAGAGCGACGTAACCGAGGGTGAATTGGGCGGAAAGGTTTACGAAATCTATAACAAAAGAACTTATCTGTCCCAATATGGCATCACCCATACCAACTACGGCAAGCGCGACTACATGGACCCGCCTGTCATCATCTGGAACACCACGCCGGGCACCATCGGCTACTTCCCCACCAACACGCCTTACGGCAAATGGGGCAACAGCCACTGGCCCAGCTCAGGCGACTTCAGCGACGACAGCTTCGACTTCTACTGTTTAGACGAGCCCAGCCGCCACTGGATCAACTTCAAGCGCGAAGGCTCTGCTAACTTCATGGACCACTGGCATCAAGACATCGATGCCTCGGGCAACCACAAGAACCTCAAGTACATGAACGAGGACACGCTGCGAGTGGGCAAGGGCTACATGATGGGCGTTTCGAAGACCAGCATGCTCATGGCCGACGGCATCCTCAACAACGGCACTTTCGAGTCGGAACAGGCGGTCACCAGCACGCCTTACAACTTCAACATGTCGGGCTATTCCGAGGAGCTGCGCGGTTTCAACCTCGTGGGCAATCCTTATCAGAGCTATCTGGATTTCGACGCACTCATTTATGAGAACGGCGATAACATCCAAGGACGTTCCTACTACCTCTTCGACGCCGACGCGGGCCGCTATCTCTGCTATCCCGCCGATGCCTCCGACAACATCAAGGTCAACGCGCCGCAATATCTCCATCCACACCAGGGCTTCCTCGTGAAAACCGCCAACAGCAGTTACAAGATCGCCTTCAACAACGCTATGCGTGCGGCTGAGCCCGGTACAGGCTCCTATTTCCGCAGTGAAAGACTCAACTACCCCTTGGTGAACCTATTCTGCCACGATGCCGCAGGCTTCTACGACGTGACCACGGTGGAGATGAACCGTCCGCAACTGGGCGGCGGCGTCAAGCTGAAAGAAACGCGCAACGGCAACTCGCTGATTTACGCCCGCCTCGAAAACGAGGACTACCAAACGCTGTTTGCCCCCACAGGCACCAGCACCGTCCCCGTGCGCTTCGAGCCTTCGCAAAACGGCGTTTACACCCTGCGCTGGGAAACCATGCACGGCGACTTCAGCCATCTGCACCTCATCGACAACCTGACGGGCGCCGACATCGACCTCCTGAACCAAACGGAATACCGCTTCGAGGGCAAGGTGGGCGACTATGTGTCGAGATTCAAGCTCGTTTTTGAGGTGACCGACATCGAAGAGCACGAGCAAGAAAGCCAGACCAACTTCGCCTTCCAGTTTGGCGACGAACTGGTGGTGAACGGCGGCGGCGAACTGTCCGTCTTCGACGTGCAAGGCCGCCACATCATGACCCGCAGCCTGACGGGAGCGCAAAGCAGCATCAGCCTGCCGCGCACCGCCGCCGGACTCTATATTCTCCGCTTGGCGGGCGACAAACAAGTGAAAATCCAAAAACTCATCATCAAGTAAAAAAACTATACAAAATGAAGTACAGAAGATTTGTTAAGATAATGGCCTTGTTGCTCACGATGGTTCTTTCGGGAGCCACCGCCGCCCGCGCCCAAGTGTTTATCATGGACGAACATGAATTCAACAACAGCGCACGTACCAACGGCGGGAGCAGCCTCCCTCTCATTCCTACCCAAGACATCACCACCGACCAATACACCCCTGTCGGCAGCGGCATCGGGCTGCTGATGGTCATGGGTGCTGCCTTCGCCCTGGCCAAGAAGAAGCACGACGGGAAATAAAACAGCGTTAGCTGGCTTTTTGTGTTTGTGACGTTTTTTACGTCAAGTTGTGCCCCGCTTCGGCGGGGTTTTTTTTAGTAAGAATTAATGCCGCAAACAACCTATTGGGACGACAATCACGCCGTCCTCGCGGCGGTAGGCGTATTGGCCTGTTCCCACAAGTACCATCATGAACGAAGGCTCGGGCATTTTGTCTGTGTCAATCTTTTTGGCCAATAGTTTGAGGTTGGACGCACCTTCATTAATAAGCGTTTCGCCACCAAGTTTGATTTCGATTAGGCCATAATGCCCGTTGCGGAGGTGCAACACACTGTCGCATTCAAGCCCATTGTTGTCGCGGTAATGGAACAGGCTGCCGTCAATGGCATCAGCATATACGCGCAGGTCGCGCACGGCAAGGGTTTCAAAGAACAAGCCCAAGGTGTTTAAGTCCTTCATTAGGTCGCTGGGGCCTAAACCCAACGATGCGGTGGCAATGCTCGGATCGACGAAATAGCGCGTGTCGGTGGTTCGGATGGCCGCCTTGGAACGCAGGTTGGGGTTCCATGCTTCCATGTCCTCTATCACGAAAATCTTGCGCAGGGCGTTGAGATATGAGGCTATAGTGGCATCGTTTAAGGTGTCGCCTTCGTTGGCTTTCAGGTCGGCGACGATGGTGCCGTTGGTGGCTTGCGTGGCCTGATGTCGGGCATAGCTACGCAACAGCCGTCGCGTGTTGGTCTCGCTGCGGTGTACGGCATCCACCTCGATAATCTCGCGTTTGGCCACGGCATCCACATAGTTGAAAGCTTGCCGCAGAGCCGCGCGTTCCGATTTGCCGATGGCTTTGGGCCAGCCGCCACGGCAAACGAGATAGCACAAGTCGCGCAAGTTTAGTTCGTGCGCCTCCGCTGACTTGAAATTGCCCTCAAACAACCCACCGAGCGACACGTTCCCGTTCGATTCCCCTGACTCGTACAGCGACATTGGCCTCATCTTGACCCACCCAACGCGCCCTGTGCCTGTGTGTTCCAGTTTGCTTTGGTCGGTGGGTTCGGCGCTACCCGTCAGGATGAATTGCCCGTCTTTGCCGCGTCGGTCAACGATATAGCGGCAGGCATCCCAGATTTGCGGCGCCTTTTGCCATTCGTCAATCAGGCGCGGCGCGGAGCCGTCCAACAGCACATCAATATCGGTTTGGGCTAACCGCATATATTCTTCCTTGCGTTTGGGTTCGTCCATAAAGATGACGCTTCCTGCCTGTTGCAATGCGGTGGTGGTTTTGCCGCACCATTTAGCGCCTTCTATCAGCACGACACCAGCGGCTTCCAGTTGAAGTTCCAAAAGTTCATCAGCAACCCGTCTTACATAGCCATTTTCTTCTTCCATATTTTGCATTTTTGTTACACGCTGCAAAAATAGTAAAAATATTTGAAATACAACATGATAAAATAATTTTATTAGGCAGTTTGAAGATTTCTCGTTAGGCAGTTTGAAGATTTTTCGTTAGGCAGTTTGGAGATTTTTCGTTAGGCAGTTTGGAGATTTTTCGTTAGGCAGTTTGGAGATTTTTATTTTGTGCTTTGGAATACTTTCCGCAAGATTTTTTCCACAAACCTCTTGCATTTCCCGGTTTTTCGCTATTTCTTCACTCAAAAACCCATAAATATATGCTGGGCTTTGCGTTTTTTTGTCTAAATCCGTTAGGAATCAAAAATAATACCTACTTTTGCAGCGTACTAATACCGAATTATTATGCCAGAATTATTTAGACAATCAGGTTTCGTTTTCTTGTTCTTTTCTCACGAACATGAACCCGTTCATGTGCATGTGAGAGGTCATAATGGCGATGCCAAATATGTTTGGGACGGAGAAAGCTTTGTGTTGGAAAGTGTCAACAACATCAAAGCCAACGATTTGAAACGAATCGAGCGCGCCATTCATGAAAACGCCGACATTATCATTAATCGTTGGTATGAAATCTTTAAACCAGAAGATGATGAAAATCAATAAAATATGGTTTGAAGGCGAGTGGCTCTATGGCCTTGGGGATGATGGGAAAACCTATCGCCAGTCTCTGCTTTGGTATAAAGATTTGTTGAAGGCTTCTGAAGCGGAACGCCAAGAGTATGAAATCAGTACGATTGGTATTCATTGGCACAAATTGGATGTGGATGTTAGCTTTGAAAGTTTTACTTACGACGAGGCGGAACCCTCTGAAATGCAACGCTTTTTCTTGACGCATCCAGAAATCAATGTAGGTCAGTTTGCACTAAAGGCTGGAATAAACGCAGGATTGCTCCGTAACTACATCAACGGATTCAAAAAGCCTTCCCAAGAGCGTGAGGCGCAGATTTTACAGCAAATTCACCAATTAGGCCAAGAATTTGCGGCTATCACATTCTAAAAATCTGTATTTTTGCAGTTTCTTTCAAAAACCGCAAAAACACCTCGTTATATGGACTACAATTTCGTTGAAATCGAGAAGAAGTGGCAGCAGTATTGGCGCGACCACAAAGTGTATAAGGTTGATATTGACCACAATAAGCCGAAATTCTATGTCTTGGATATGTTCCCGTATCCTTCGGGCGCGGGCCTGCATGTCGGGCATCCCTTGGGCTATATCGCCTCCGATATCTATGCGCGTTACAAGCGTCTGAAGGGCTTCAATGTGCTGCACCCGATGGGCTACGACGCCTACGGTCTGCCCGCCGAGCAATACGCCATCCAAACGGGCACGCATCCCGCCGTGACGACCGAAAAGAACATCAACCGCTATCGCGAACAGATGGACAAAATCGGCTTCTGCTACGACTGGGACCGCGAGGTGCGCACCTGCGAGCCAGGCTATTACAAGTGGACGCAATGGACTTTCATTCAGCTGTTTAAGTCGTACTTCTGCAACGAATGTGGGAAGGCACAACCGATAGAAAAACTGGTTGCTCGTTTCGAGGAAAAAGGAACGGAAGGCCTCAACGTGGCCGAGAGTAAGCCGCTTTCGTTCACCGCCGCCGAATGGAAAGCCATGAGCGAGAAGGAACAGCAAGAGGTGCTGATGAACTACCGCTTGGCCTATCAAGCCGAGGCGATGGTGAACTGGTGCCCGGGCTTGGGTACGGTGTTGGCCAATGACGAGGTGGCCGACGGCCTCTCCGTGCGCGGCGGCTTCCCTGTGGAGCGCAAGTCGATGAAGCAGTGGCAACTGCGCATCACCGCCTACGCTGACCGCCTGCTTCAAGGCCTTGAAACGGTTGATTGGAGCGAGTCGGTGAAAGACTTGCAGCGCAACTGGATTGGCAAGTCGATGGGTGCTTCGGTCATCTTCAAGGTTGAAGGAAAAGACATTGATTTGGAGGTGTTTACGACCCGTGCGGACACGCTGTTCGGCACCACCTTCATGGTGCTGGCTCCCGAGCACGAACTGGTTTCGGCCATCACCACCGACGAGCAGCGCGCCGAGGTGGAGGACTACATCACCCGCACCAAAAACCGCAGCGAGCGCGAGCGCATGGCCGAGGTGCGCAAGGTGAGTGGTGCCTTTACGGGTGCCTACGGCATCAACCCCATCACGGGCGCCAAGCTGCCTATCTGGATTGCCGATTACGTTTTGATGGGCTACGGCACCGGTGCCATTATGGCCGTGCCCGGCCACGACAGCCGCGACTTCGCCTTTGCGCGTCATTTCAACCTGCCCATCATCCAAGTGGTGAAGAAACCCGGCACCGAGCCGACCGACCCCGCCACATGGGAAGAGAGCTTCGACGCGAAGGACGGCGAATTAGTCAATTCGGGCTTCCTCAATGGCCTGACCGTCAAGAAAGCCATCGAGCGCATGATTGAGGAGTTGGAGAAATTGGGCGTAGGCACAGGCAAGACCAACTACCGCCTCCGCGATGCCATCTTCAGCCGCCAACGCTATTGGGGCGAGCCGTTCCCGATTTACTACAAGGACGGTATGCCCTACGCCATGGACGAGTCGAAACTGCCTTTGGAGTTGCCTGCCATCGATGAATACAAGCCCACCGAAACGGGCGAGCCGCCTTTGGCCCGCGCCAAGAACTGGGTCACGGAGGAAGGCTATCCCATCGAGACCAACACCATGCCGGGCTTTGCTGGTTCGAGCGGTTACTATTTCCGCTACGAGGACCCGCACAACGACAAGGAATATTTCAGCCGCGAAGCCAACGACTATTGGCAAAACGTGGACCTTTATATCGGCGGCGCCGAACATGCCACCGGCCATTTGATTTACAGCCGCTTCTGGTGCAAGTTCTTGTATGACATTGGTTTGTCGTGCAAGGACGAGCCGTTCCAGCGCATGATTAACCAAGGCATGATCCAAGGTCGCTCGAGCTTTGTTTACAGGATTATCGGCACAAACAAATTTGTATCTTTCGGATTGAAAGGTAGTTACGAAGTTACGCCTATCCATGTGGACATTAATCTTGTCAAGAATGACATTCTGAATATTGAGCAGTTCAAGCAGTGGCAACCCGACTTCAACGACGCGGAGTTCATTTTGGAAGACGGAAAATACGTTTGCGGCACCGAGGTCGAGAAGATGTCGAAGTCGAAATACAATGTGCAGAATCCCGACGACCTCGTGGAGAAATACGGCGCCGACACGCTCCGCCTCTATGAGATGTTCCTCGGGCCTTTGGAGCAGTCCAAGCCGTGGGACACGCAAGGCATCGAAGGCACGTTCCGCTTTGTGCGCAAGTTCTGGAGGCTGTTCCACAACGAGAACAACGAGTTCTGCGTCAGCGATGAACCCGCCACCGCGCCCGAATTGAAGAGCCTGCACAAACTCATCAAAAAAGAGGAGGAGGGCATTGAGAGCATTTCGTTCAACACGGTCGTTTCGGCCTTCATGATTTGCGTCAATGAACTCGCAGAACTCAAGTGCAACAAGCGCGAAATCCTTGAGCCGCTGTGTATTATGGTTTCACCTTACGCCCCGCATATTGCTGAAGAACTGTGGCACCTGTTGGGCCAT
>CADAVB010000050.1:35630-38691 GCA_902791165.1 uncultured Bacteroidia bacterium | reverse complement strand
TGACGAGCAAAAGAAATCCCCGCAACGCCATTTGGCATTTCGGGGATTTATCATTTTTACGACATCAATTCCCTAAAACAGCATAAAAGAAAAGCCGAACATCACGGTGTGCATGACACGTGACGAAGTGGAATGAAATATGTATTGATACACTCCGTACGGGAATGAGGTTGTTTCATAGTTGATGACGCGATAATTGTAGGATGCGAGGAAATTGACACCTCGGTAAGCATAACCCGCTGACAACTCGCCGTAGGGACCTTTCATGGAACGGTCGGCGGTGCCATTGACTTCTTGTCCCGAGACATACTTCAAAATAGGTATCGATGTCTTGCCGCCCAAAATATAGCCAACTTTGGCCCCAACGAAAAAGCCCTTGCCCGCCTCTTTCGACAGGTAATGTTGCAAGTTCAGATAGACTGGAAAATTGTGCGAGCCTTGCAGCATATCAACATATTCGTAACTTGCACCCAAACCCACAAAATTGTTGCGCAACAAAACTCCATACGACAAGCCGCCTCCGCCCGCAAAAACTTTGGTCTCGGTACCCTCCTCTCCTACCCTGTCGCCAAGAAATCCTTGACCTGCCTTCAACTCAACGATGAGTTTTTTCGGATAGTCGGACAACAGCCCTTTATGAGCTGGAGCCTCATTTTGCGCCTTCATGCAAACGCTTGCAAACATCATGGCCAGTATCAAAACGATACGCTTGCTTCGTGGTTTCATCATAACAACTTGATTTAGTTTCGGCTTGCAAAGAAACAAAAAAAAGCACACCAAAACAAATTGCAAGGGCAAATTTTGCAGGAAAATGACTATTTTTGCGGTCAAAAGAACAATTATGCCAAACGCCATCAACATCCTGAACCGAGAGGAAGACCGCCGCGTCGTGGAAGCCATCAAGCAGGCCGAACTGAACACCTCGGGCGAAATCAAAGTGCACATCGAGAACCATTGCCGTGGCGATGTGGAAAAACGCAGCCTCGTCGTTTTCAACCAACTGAAACTCAACGAAACGCAACTGCGCAATGGTGTGCTTGTCTATCTCGCCGTGAAGGACCGTAAGTTAGCCATCCTTGGCGATGAAGGCATCAACAAGGTTGTGGAAGACGGCTTCTGGAACGACGTGAAAGACCTGATGCTGAGCCACTTCAAGGAAGGCCGCTTCGCCGACGGCCTCGAACAGGGCATCATGCGCTGCGGCGAGAAACTCAAGACGTTTTTCCCTTACCAATCCGACGACATCAACGAAATCCCCGACGACATCTCTTATGAAAACAACTAATAGACATAAACTTACGCTTTTGCTTGGCTTGCTTCTCGTCTTGCTTTGTTTCGGCACAACGCTGAAAGCCCAACTGCCAAGTCCGCCCAACCCGCCGCGTTTGGTGAACGACTACACAGGCACACTTACCACGCACCAAGTCAATATTTTAGAGCACAAATTAGTTGCCTATAACGACAGCACTTCGACTCAAATCCTCGTCCTCCTTGTCGATGACCTTCAGGGCTATAGCGTAGAGCAGTATGCCACTGAAATCGGGCACAATTGGGGCGTGGGACAAAAGGGCAAAAACAACGGCGCAGTCATCCTCGTGAAGCCCAAGAAAGGCAGCGAGCGGGGCCAAGTGAACATCAACACGGGCTACGGCATCGAAGAATATGTCACCGACGCGACAGCTAAGCGAATCATCGAGAAGGAGATGATTCCCGCCTTCAAAGAAAACGACTACTACACGGGCATCGACAACGCTGTGAACGTCATTATGGACCTCTGCTCGGGCAAGTTTACGCAAGACGAATACACCAACGAAGAGGGCATCCCAACATGGCTTATCATCCTGATTTTCATTATTATATTCATCATTTTATCGAAGTTCTCCGACAGCAACGGACAGTCCTATAGCGGCGGCGGTCATCGCACCGTTTGGATTCCGATGGGCGGCTTCGGAGGCGGTGGCTTTAGTGGAGGCGGAAGTTTCGGCGGAGGCGGCTTTGGAGGCTTTGGCGGAGGCGGTTTCGGCGGTGGTGGAGCTTCGGGGAGTTGGTAGTTAGGAGTTGGGAGTTGGGAGTTGGGAGTTAGGAGTTAGGAGTTAGGAGTTGTAGGGACGCAATGCTTGCGTCCGAAATCTTGAAATACGAAGTATTCAACGTAGTTAAATCTGAAATTTGAAATCTTGAAATCTTGAAATCTTGAAATCCTGAAATCTTGAAATCTTGAAATCTGAAATCAATAAAATGTCTGAACCAATCATTGAAATCCGAAACGCTTCGATATTCCAGCGGGAGAACCTCGTCCTCTCCAATGTGAACCTAACGCTCAACAAAGGCGAGTTCATCTACCTGATCGGTCGCACGGGAAGCGGAAAATCCTCCCTATTAAAGACTTTGTACGGCGAATTGCCCGCACGCGACGGCCATTTCCATGTGGCCGGTTACGACCTCACCAAGCTCAAAAGGAAGGAAATCCCTTACCTGCGCCGCAAAATCGGCATCGTTTTCCAAGACTTCCAACTCCTTTTCGACCGCAGCGTGGAGAAAAACCTCGAGTTCGTACTGAAAGCCACAGGATGGCGCGAGCCTGACGAGATTTCCAAACGCATCCACGAGGTGCTGCTGATGGTCGGATTGGC
Organism: uncultured Bacteroidia bacterium; assembly: GCA_902791165.1. GTDB lineage: Bacteria > Bacteroidota > Bacteroidia > Bacteroidales > F082 > Limimorpha. Next base: position 36,058 of record CADAVB010000050.1, on the reverse strand, counting down.
CGACAAGCGTAAAGTGATGCCGCACCAGCTCTCGGGCGGCGAACAGCAAAGCGTAGCCATCGCCCGCGCCCTGCTCAACCACCCTGATGTCATCCTCGCCGACGAACCCACTGGCAACCTCGACCCCGACACCACCCTCGAAGTGATGAAACTGCTGCGCCGCATCAGCGAGAACAACACCGCCGTACTGATGGCCACGCACAACTACACGCTCATGCAGAAATACCCTTCCCGCATCGCCAACTGCAAAAACGGGACGGTGGTCTGCTCTGAAATGGAATAAACGATCCGATGATTCACGAGCTTTCCATATTGATTCCGACGCGCAACGACGTTTGTCTGCAACAAGTCAGTGCCTTGCAGCAAATGGCTTCCGGCATCGATGGACTGCGCTACGAAATCATCGTTTCCGACGATGCCTCCACCGA
>CADAVB010000050.1:16011-35619 GCA_902791165.1 uncultured Bacteroidia bacterium | reverse complement strand
GAAAACACTGGTCGCGCCGCCAACCGCAATTTCCTCGCCCGACAAGCGCATTACGAATGGCTGCTCTTTTTGGACTGCAACGTAGGCATCCCCAACGAGCGGTTTTTGCGGAACTATTTGGAAACCTCTGAATCCGACGTGGTGAATGGCGGCATTTTCGCCAAAACGGACAAATCGCTGTCAAACAACAATTTGCGTTACATGTACGAAAAGAAAATCGAAGCGGCCCACACGGCTTCGGAAAGGAACAAACGACCTTACCAAAGCTTCCGAACCTCCAACTTCATGGTGCGCCGCAGTGTCATGATGAGCCACCCGCTTGACGAATCGGTGCCTGGCTATGGCTACGAAGACGTTCTTTTTGGAAAAATACTGTGTGACAATAAGATACATATTCTTCACATCAACAATCCCGTCGTGATAACGCAGTTTGAGAGCAACGAACAATATGTCGCCAAAGTGGAAGAGGCCATGCGCACACTCCTCGCTTTGCAGGACAATCTGGCGAACTACTCTCCATTACTCGCCGCCGCTGAAAAGTTGCGAAAAACGGGCCTCACCAATGCTTTCAGACGCTTTTTCAACGCAAAGTCCGATGCCATCCGAGCCAACCTGACAAGCACTTCCCCATCAATCAAGTGGCTGAATGTGTACAAATTAGGGTATTTTCTCTCCCTCGGCAACACTCACGAATAACGCGAGTATATTTCCAACAATCTTTGCTCCTCATTCTCCCAGCACAATTCCTGCGCAGCAATAGCCAAATGTTGCTTCCAAATGGCTAACCTATCCGTATCCGCCAAGGCCTCTTTGATGGTCGCCGCAATAGTCTTTGGTTCGTGATTTTCAATGAAAGTACCAATGTCATATTGACGGATAATCTTCTCAATTTCAGTCAGATGTGAAGCCACAATCGGTACACCCGCTTGGATGAAATCGAACAATTTGTTGGGCAGGCTGAAACGGTAGTTGAGGTTGGTGTCTTTGTCCAAACAGAAGCCCAACTCGGCCAATTGCGTGTAGGCCATCATTTGTTGGTAAGGCATACGAGGCAAGAAACGCACACGGTCTGTAATTTTCTGTTCCTCAACCATTTGTTTCAAGATAGGCAACACGTCGCCGCCTCCGATAATCATTAGGAAGCAGTCGTCCAAAAGCGTCATCGCCTGCACCAATTCCTCCGCCCCGCGCTGGATGTTGATGCCAGAGCCTTGTAATATTAATAGGTGTTTGTCGGCGGGCAAGCCCAAAGCCAGTTTATCGCCTTTCTGGGGCAAAGCCTTTCTCGGCGGTATATTCCTGATAACATGGCACTTAACACTGTACTTTTCGCGAAACAAATCGGCGATACTGTCGCAAACGGTTATCATTTCGTCCAACTTGGGCACCACGAAGCCCTCAATCCGCTTCCAAACGCGCTGCACTTTGGGCCGATTCACCAACTCAGGCGTTTCGGTGAAATATTCGTGGCTGTCGAAAACCATCTTGCAGCCTTTCAGCCGCGAGATGAACCAATTGGGCAGAATTGTATCCAAGTCGTTGGAAAGCAACAGATTGGCGCGATGAAACAAAAGAAAGAAAAACAAGCGTATGTTGTACTCGGCATAAAACAACGGCCCTTTCTCGAAAAGCAGTTTCATGCGGTGCGAAGCGTAGGGTCGCTCGTCCATCGGCGGACTCTTGCGCTGCTCCCGCCCGACCAAAAGCACCTCATAACCAGCCTTTTGCAAAGCCAGACAAGACTTATTGACCCGCTGGTCCGTGACCAAGTCGTTAATCACCGATACGATGTTTCTATTGTTTATTTTTGCGCCATGAAAACCAACGTCAATCTCAAAACTTACAACAGTTTCGGCTTCCCTGCCGTGGCAAAGTATTTCGTTGAAATCAATGACATTCAACAACTTGAAGCATTGATTACAACCGACATTTTCAAGCAAGAAAAGCACCTCATCCTCAGCGGCGGCAACAATGTTTTGTTTCAAAGCGCTGTTTTTGACGGCCTTGTCATTTTCATCAATACACAAGGCGTTGAAATCCTTCGCGAGGACGAGAAAGAGGTCGTCGTCCGCGCCAAAGCTGGAGAGGACTGGCCTGATTTCGTGCGGTTTTCGGTCGGAAATGGTTGGCATGGTTTGGAAAACCTTGCTCACATTCCTGGAAAAGTCGGGGCTGCACCCGTGCAGAACATCGGAGCCTACGGCATGGAACTGAAAGACAGTTTCTTGCAATGCAAAGCAATGAATTTGGCAACAGGCGAAACCAAGGTTTTCAGCAAAGAAGATTGTCGTTTCGGCTACCGCGAAAGCATCTTCAAAAGTGAGTTGAAAGGACAATTTGTCATCACTTCGGTGGACTTTCTGCTGAAGAAAAACGCCCCGCTCCACCTCGATTACGGCAATATCAAAGCCTATTTGGAGCAAAATGGCATCGAAGCACCGACTTTGCAGCAACTTCACGACGCCATTTGCGCCATCCGCGATGCCAAACTGCCTGATGTAAAGCAGATTGGCAGCGCGGGTAGTTTTTTCAAGAATCCGGTTATTGAGGCGGTAAAATTTGAGGTCATACAAAAGGATTATCCAAACATCCCGCATTACGACGAACCCAACGGCAAGGTGAAAGTCCCAGCAGGATGGCTTATTGAGCAATCGGGCTGGAAAGGTTGGCGCGACGAGCATGTTGGCGTTTACGACAAACAGGCTCTCGTCCTCGTGCATTACGGCGGCGGAAAAGGCCTCGACATTGTGGAACTCGCCCGCAAAATCCAAGACTCCGTGGTGGCCAAGTTCGGGATTCGGATTAGCCCGGAGGTCAATTTTGTGTAATCAAATTGTGGTAAAAAACAAAATAGTAACAGCCATTACAGTAATGGCTATTACTATTTTTAAAATAACACAAAAAACAATTTGACTTTCAATTGATTACATATCTTCCATAGATAAACTCCCGACGTGCAGTTTCATTTTTGCCAACTCGGGCGTTTGGGCAACCATCGTCTTCACTTTTTCTTTCAAAACCTTGGCATCGTAACGCTCGCCTTGCTTCTTCAACTCATAGACCCAGGCTTCTTTTTCGATGGGGTCTGCCACAATGAGGTCGATTTCGTTCTCGCCCTTCCTGTCCCACCACTTGCCGATGATGTACTTGCCTTCTTCCTCAAACTTGCGAGCAAAATATCGCTCCATCATGAAGCCAGACAGCGTACTATAGTCGCGCTGGATGATGGCATCAAGCGACTTCAGTGCCTTGTTCTCGACCAACGCCTGATGCTTGTAGAAGAAGCGGAACCAGAAAATAAGGAAGCAGTCATTGAGCTGATAGCGAACCTTTTTGCTGGTCGGCTTGGCGAAAATCGGCAGCGACTTCGTGATGATTCGGTAATAGTTCTCCAACTTGGCCAAATAGCTCCCGATATTGACAATGCCTAACTCGCCTTCAATCTCGGCGCGGGTTTTCATCCCGCCGGCAATGCAGGTCAGGATGGAAAAATAGGTGACATAGTCGGTGCCAAACTCCTCGATGAGCATATTTCGACCTTCGCTGATGAAAGGCGAGTTTTCTTCCGTCAAGGCCGAAAGCATCTGATTTTTAGATATTTGTCCATTGTCAAGCAACAACGAAACATACCATGGAACACCGCCTGTAATGCTGAACAAAGCGAGCAAGTCTTCTTTCGTGTATTTGGGATTGTAGTCGGCCAAAATCTCTTTCAAGACAGTCGTGTAGAACGGCTGCAATGTGATTCGCTCGTTGGCCCGACCGAAAAGTGGCTCCTCGTAGTCCTCGAAAATGCGCTTCATCAACGTGAACACCGAGCCGCTGATGATGAGGTTGAGATGGCTCGCGCGCTTGTGCAAGTCCCAGTCGCGCTGCATGTCGCTGAATACCGTCGGATTGATTTTCAGGAAGTTCTGAAACTCGTCAATCACTAATGTAAACGGCTGTTTTTCAGCAAAGTAAAGCACTAGTTTGAACACTTCCGAAAACGAGGACACTTGCCCAATAATCGGCGTTCCCAACTTGTTTTCGATTTCGTCGAGAAAGTCGTGACAGAGCATGGCCTCCGACTTCTTCCCGACGAAGAAATACAGCACTTTTTCGTCGCCGCATTTCAGCGAAAGTTCGGTCTTGCCCACGCGACGGCGGCCCATCAGCACAGTCATTTGAGCTTCTTTTCTACTCTGTAACAGCACTTTATGAAGCTGTCTTTGTTCGTTTTCCCTGTCGTAGAATTTCATGGCGATTCGGTTTTGTTGTCTTTTCCAAAAATAGTAACCATCATTACGGTAGCAGCAATTACCATTTTGCAAAAGTACGACTTTTTTCCTGAACTGCAATCATTTTTTCCAATTATTTTCAAAAATAGTAACAGAAATTACGGTAATAGCCATTACTATTTTGAAATTTAGAATATAAAAAGTTGGTAATCAATTTATTATATTGATTACCAACTAAAGTAACTGTAGTTTATTTACAGCGCAGTTGTTACTCAATAGTTCAGCACTTCGATGTCATTGCCGTTGCTGAAGATAATGTACTTGCGCCCATAAATCGTGACGATTTCGTAGTCGGCACTGCGGGATGTGCCCGTTACTGTGGTTTCAAGGGCGTTCTCAGCGGGGAGAATCGTTTCCGGCTTGCGCTCGTCGGCGTAGGATTTCGTGAAAAGGCTGTCGAAGGCCATGCCAAGGGCGAAACCGATTGCCGCAAAGGCAACCATCAAGAGGTAAATGCGTGTTTTTTTCATGGTATTGAGAATGTGTTGGTTACTATTATAACAGCAGCAAATACTATACCAAAAACCCCGATGCCTCCCCGCTTGGAAGCAAAAAATCGAAGAGTCGTTTTTGTCGGACGAAATGAAAGGCGATTACTTGAAAGTAGTTGATGAAAGGATAAATAGGTTGGTTGGATAGCATCTATATTTTGCCTACGCTGCAAGAGAGTAAGGCTCCTGCGAAAACCGACGACAAAAAAACCTACCAACAACACTGACGAGCTGTATCCAATCGCCAAAAACAAAAATAGTAACCGCCATTACGGCAATGGCCATTACTTTAGCACTTCAAAGCCCCAATCAGGTCAGTAACTTTCTGTAAACCATGTCTTTCGCAGTATTCATTAATTCCCTGAGCGACCTTTGCGGAGATGGCTGGATCGATGAAATTGGCCGTCCCGATTTCGATGGCTGAGGCTCCGGCGAGCATGAACTCCACGGCATCGATGGCATTGGAGATGCCGCCCAAGCCGACAACGGGAATCTTCACCGCCTTGGCCACCTGCCACACCATACGCAAAGCCACTGGTTTTACACAAGCCCCTGACAATCCGCCTGTTATAACAGACAATTTTGGCTTCCGCCGTTCCGCATCAATGGCCATGCCCATCAAGGTGTTGATGAGCGACACCGAATCGGCACCAGCGGCCTCGGCTGCCAAAGCAATCTCGGCGATGTTGGTCACATTCGGCGACAGCTTGACCATCAGGTGTTTATGATATACTTTGCGCACCTCGGAAACCACTTGCGAGATGCCCGCACAAGTCACGCCGAAAGCCATGCCGCCTTGCTTCACGTTGGGACACGACACATTCAGCTCGATGGCGGGAATCTTGTCCAAAGCGTCAATCATCTCCGCACCTTTCACGTAATCCTCCAAAGTGGAGCCGGAAAGATTGAGCAAAACGTGGGTGTCGAAGTCCTTGATGCGCGGGTAAATCGTGTCGATAAAGTACTGAACGCCTTTGTTTTGCAGTCCGACGCAGTTCAACATTCCCGAAGGCGTTTCTGCCATGCGCGGATAGGGATTTCCCTCGCGCGGGTTCAGGGTTGTGCCCTTCACGATGATGCCGCCGAGTTGCGACAAATCCACGAAATCGGTGTACTCCTCGCCGTAGCCGAAAGTGCCCGAAGCCGTCATCACAGGGTTGCGCAGCACCAGGCCGCGACCCAAATCTATCGTTGTGTTCACCATTTCAACCTCCTTGTGTTAAATACCGGTCCTTCCTTACAGACGCATAGGTTGCCGTCGATGGTGTCCTCCACGCAGCAGAGGCAGGCACCAAGACCGCAAGCCATCAAATTTTCAAGCGAAACCTCGCACCAAACGTCCTTTTCAGCGGCCAATTTCGCCACGGCCTTCATCATGGGTTTCGGGCCGCAGACATAGATTCTGTCGAAGCTTTGTTTTTGCCAAACCGAGTGCATGGTTACGAAACCCTTTTCGCCGAGTGAGCCATCTTCGGTGGTCACGAAAGTGTCGCCAAGTTTCTGATAGTCAGACAAACGAATCAAGTCCGATTCCGATTTTCCGCCCAAGAGCAACGACGGATTGATGCCTTTCTCGTTCAGCACTTTGGCAAAATAAAACAGCGGCGCGATGCCGATGCCGCCTCCAACGAGCAACACCTTCTCCCCTTTTTCGGGAATCATGAAACCATTGCCCAAAGGCAACACCATATTTATATAAGTGCCCGTTTCGGCTTGAGCGAGATGCTTTGTCCCCTCGCCCACCTGTTGCACCAACAGCGTGATTTCATTTTGCTGAAAATCAACGTCGTGGATGGAAATTGGGCGGCGGAGATAGGTGCTTGGCGAGTCGTCCACGCGCACCTGCACGAATTGTCCGGGCGCGATGTCGGGCAAGGCATGGTCGGAACGAAGCCTCAGCAGCACCGAACGACCGAAGACCTGCTTTTCAATGAGCTTAAAATCAGTTATTTGTTTCATAACATTTTGTTTAACGCCACAAATATACAAAAAAAGCTGCCGAAGCAGCTTCTTTTTAGTCAGTTTTCAGAATCATTCCGCTTTTTCGGCGGGTTCGGCGGGCGTCTCTTCCTTGGTCTCAGGCTCAACGGTAAAGTCGAGCAAACCCTTGTCGTTCAGCATTTGATACCAAGCGAACACCTTTTTCATATCGGAAGGATAGACGGCATCCTCGTCGTAGTCGGGCATGACGAAGGCGAACTTCTCGCGCAACTCGTCGTTTGAGGCTTTCTTGAAGTCGAAATCAACCTTGTCGCCCATTTTGTCGTGAATCATCATGAAGACTTCCTTCAGCGGACGGTCCTCGTCGATAGAGAAAATCGAGATTTCCTCAAGCGAGCTCATGCGGTCGCGGGCGAAAGCGGGAGTGCACTTGCCATCGATCACCGATTCCACGATAATTTTACCAATAGATTGAGATTTAATCAGATACAAACCCGGTTTGCCGGATATCGAAACAATTTTAGTTAAATCCATAGTTCATTCTTTTTTCAAAAACGGCTGCAAAAATAGGAAAAACATCTTTGCGCAACCATCCCAGCGGGAAATTTCTTATTTTTGCAGTTTGTAATCAAATTTTCATCGCCATGAACACAAGTTGGATTCTTATTATCGTCATCGGCATCGTCGGGATGCTGGTGCAGTGGAAACTAAAAAGCGTTTTCGCCAAATACTCGAAAGTGCTATCGCCCGGCGGCCTAACGGGTGCCCAAATCGCGCAGAAAATGCTGAACGACAACGGCATTTATGATGTTTCGGTCACCTGCATCAAAGGTCAGCTCACCGACCATTACGACCCCACGAAAAAAACTGTCAATTTGAGCGAGGACGTGTATCGCATGAATAGCGTTTCGGCTGCCGCCGTTGCCGCCCACGAATGTGGCCATGCCGTGCAGCACAAGGTGGGTTACGCGCCCTTGAAACTGCGTTCCTCGTTAGTGCCTGCCGTCAATATCTCGTCGAAGATCTCGATGTTCGTCATCATCATTGGATTGCTGATTATCAACACCTTCCCTGCCCTGTTTTGGATTGGCATTGCCATGTTCGCGATGGTGTTTTTGTTCAGTGTCGTGACCTTGCCCGTTGAGTTCAACGCGTCGCGCCGCGCTTTGGCCTGGCTGCAGTCGTCCAACGCCCTCGGTCAAGCCGAAGCTGCCCAAGCCAAGGAAGCCCTCGGTTGGGCTGCCAGCACCTATGTGGTGGCCGCCTTGTCGTCGTTGGCCTCGCTGCTGTATTACATTGGGCTGGGAAGTAGTAGGAGATAAACCATGTCCAACGACCATATCCTCATCAAAGGAGCGACCGAAAACAACCTCAAAAACCTGAGTCTCAGCATCCCGAAGCGGCAGATCACCGTGGTGACGGGCGTGTCGGGTTCAGGGAAGTCGTCTTTGGTTTTAGACACCATCGCGGCGAAGTCGCGGCGGGAGCTGAACGACACTTTTCCGTCGTTCACGCAACAATATCTGCCCAAATACGGCCGTCCGCACGTGGAAGCCATTGAAAACCTGCCCATTGCCATCGTCATTGAACAACGCAAACCAGCATCCAACTCACGCTCCACTGTGGGCACTTACACAGATATTTACGCCTTGCTGCGCCTGCTGTTTTCGCGCGTCGGGCAGCCTTTTGTGGGCTATTCCGACACCTTCTCGTTCAACCACCCGATGGGCAGTTGTCCGCGCTGCGGCGGTTTGGGCGAAATCCGCGAGTTGGACATCCACAAATTGGTGGATGTCGATAAGTCGCTCAACGACGAGGACACCATACATTACATCGCCTTCGGCAAAGGCGGCTGGCGCTGGATTCGCTACGCCCACAGCGGCCTTTTCGACTTAGACAAGAAAATCAAGGACTACACGCCCGAAGAATTGGATTTGTTCCTCAACTCGCCGCAAATCAAGCTGAAGAACCCGCCGAAAAACTGGCCGAAAACCGCCAAATACGAAGGACTTATCCCGCGAATGTATCGCAGTATTATCAACTCGGAGGAAGGCCTGCTCCATGCCGCCGTACTCAACCCCATGCTGACCATGGGCACCTGTCCCGACTGCGGCGGAACGCGCCTCAACGAGAAAATCCGCTCCTGCAAAATCAAGGGCGTGAATATCGCCGAAGTCACCGCCATGAGCATCGCCGACTGCCGCCAATGGATGGAAACCATTGACAATCCGCTTGCGGAGGACATCAAGCGCGCCACGATTGAAAGGTTGGCCGCCTTGGAGGAAATCGGTCTCGGCTACCTTACCTTAGACCGCGCCATCGGGACGCTCTCGGGCGGCGAGGCGCAACGCTGCAAAATCGCCAAATACATCAACTCGTCCCTCTCCGACGTAATGTACATCTTAGACGAGCCGAGCGTAGGCCTGCACAACCACGATATCCTGCTCATGCAGAAATCGGTGCAAAAGCTTAAAAACCACGGCAATACGGTCATCCTCGTGGAACACCACAAAGAAATGATCAAAATCGCCGACCACATCATCGACATGGGTCCGGGTGCTGGCATGGCCGGCGGCGAAATTACCTTCCAAGGCAGCTACAAGGAACTTTTGCGCAGCCAAACTCTCACCGGAACCCTGCTCAGCGCAACCGAAACCTTGAAAGAAAACGTGCGCCAACCCAAGGGATTTTTCCGCGTGAAAAACGCCAATTTACACAACCTCAACAACTTGACCGTCGATTTGCCTTTGGGCGTGATGTGCGGCATCGCGGGCGTGGCGGGCTCGGGAAAGAGTTCGCTGATGGAGTGTTTCCGCAACGCTTATCCGCGCCCCGAGGAAATCGTTTACATCAGTCAAAAGAACATCGGCATCAGTTTGCGCTCCACGCCAGCCACCTATCTTGAAGTGGCCGACGACATCCGCAAGCTGTTCGCCAAAACCAACAAGACCAAGGCCGATTTGTTCTCCTTCAACGGCAAGGGCGGTTGTCCCGTTTGCCAAGGCAAGGGCGTGATTGTCAATGACATGGCCTTTATGGACAGCATCGAAACCGTGTGCGAGGCTTGCGGCGGACTGCGCTACTCGAACGAGGTCTTATTACATAAGGTGCAAGGCATGAACATCGCCGAGGTGATGGACCTCACCGCCAACAAGGCCATCGAGCGGTTTGCGGGCACCGTCATCGCCGAGAAATTGTTGCCTTTGCAAAAGGTCGGATTGGGCTATCTGCATCTGAACCAGTCACTTTCGACACTTTCGGGCGGCGAGTTGCAGCGCATCAAGTTAGCTTCCTACCTTCGCGACGCGGGCAAAATCTTCATCCTCGACGAGCCTTCCGACGGACTCCACCTCAACGACATCAAGCGGATTCTCAGCCTGTTTGAGAGCATGGTCGAGGCGGGCAACAGCATCTTCCTCATCGAGCACAACCTTGAGATGCTGAAGTCGTGCGACTACCTGATTGAACTCGGTCCGGGCGGCGGCAACAAGGGCGGCAAGGTTATCTTCAGCGGCACACCAAAGGAAATGTTAAGTTGCGAAAACTCCGTTACTGCGCCTTATTTTTATCAAGTCTGAAACAAATCTCAGCCGAATTGGGATTTTTTCGACAAGGCAATTGAATTTTTTTTAATTTTGCGGTCACTATTTTTGAAATCAAAAAAATCTATGAAGAATTTTCTCAAACCCTGTCTCTTTACTTTGGTATTTTCGTTGGGATGGGTATTTGCGGCTTTCGCGCAATCAACGAACGTCCTTCTCACCGTGACCATGAACAATGGAGAAGAAAACAGCTATATCTTAAGCGAACAAAGCCGTATCACATTCACCGACAACGAGTTTGTCGTTATCACAAGTTTTGATGCCAGCTTCAAGTTGGATTTGGCTGACATTCGGAAAATGACGTGTTCTGAAATTGTGGGAACGAGCGAAAACACTACTTCCTCTCCCCTCATTTTCCCCAACCCCGTTCGCGACGAGTTCCACCTGTGGAATCTCACCGAAGCGACCCTCGTCAGCATTTATTCCGTGGATGGACGCTTGGTGAAGGTTGTCGAAGCCGAGCAACATTCGTTTATCAATGTGTCCGACCTCCCCGCAGGTTTTTATCTAGTCAAAGCTGGACATAACACCCTAAAAATGATGAAACTATGAAAAAAATAGCCTCCATTTTCCTTGCTTTGTTATGCAGTCTGTGTCTTTATGCCCAAGACTATCATATCAATCTCTACCAATCGGGAACGGTCATACACAACGAAAATGTTAATGAAATCGAACAGATGCGATTCCAAGGCAGCCATCCCGCCACCTTGTTAATCGACGGCCAATCGGGAGTCCACTCCTTCCCCATCACGGCTTTCGACAGCATCACCTTCACACAGCAGGGCGATGCGCCAGCAGGCGACGCGGTATATATCAATTACAACGACTACACGGGATTGGTTGAAATCGACAATCCTTTCTCAAACAGCGGAGTCGGCATCAGTGTAAACGGAAACGACGTTACCGTAAACTCGACCCGATCCAACGTCCTCTATATCGTTTCCGGCAGTTCCGCCAACGGCTCGCTGACCTTTTACAGTACCTCTTCTTTCAATCTGAAACTCAGTTATTTATCACTGACAAGCACAAGCACCGCCGCCATCAGCATCCCCTCGCCAGTGGATGTAGCCATTATCAACGAATCATCTTTCTGCAACCTTGCCGACAATGCCAATAGCAGCATGAACGGAGCCTTGTATGCAGCAGGCAACCTTTCCATCAGCGGCGTTGGCATATTGCAAGTCACGGGCAACGCCAAGCACGGCATCCTTGTCGATGGCAACTTGACCATGAACGACGGCGAAATCCTCATCCTCGACACCGACAGCGACGGCATCCACTGCGGCGGCAACCTCCTTTGGAACAGCGGCAGGCTCACCCTCGAATCGGCCGGATCCGACGGCTTGGATATTTCGGGCAACGTCACCATCCAAAACGGCGAACTCAACATCAACACAACCGCCGAGGGACAAAGAGGCATCAAGGTTTCGGGCATTTTCACCATGAACAATGGCTCGCTCGAAATCAACCACTCCGGCAACAGCTCGAAGGGCATTAAGGCCGACAGCAACATCAACATCACAGGCGGCCAAATCACCATCGTTTCGTCGGGCAGCACGGTTTTGGAATCGGTTAATAACCAGAATATTCCGTCCTATTGCTCGGCCATCAAATGCGACACCGACATCAACATCACGGGCGGCACGTTCAACATCACCTTGCCCACTTCCAACCAAGGCGGCAAAGGCATCAGCGCCGACGGCAACCTGACCATCGACGGTGCCACTATGACCATCACCACGCAAGGCAACGGCGCGACCTACACCGTCAGCGGCTCGACCAAAGACGCCTACACCTCATGCTGCCTGCGCTCCGATGGCAACATGAGTATCCTTTCTGGAAACCTCACCCTAAGCAGTTCAGGCACAGGCGCAAAGGGCATCAATGTGGGCGACGACAGCCACACTACCTCCACCCTCACCCTCGGCACCTCGGGCGGCAGCAACGATGACCTCATTCTCAACGTGACCACCTCGGGCGAGCGCATCACTGTTTCTTCTGGTGGCGGCGGTTGGCCTCCCGGTCCCGGAAGCGGCGGCGACTATGCCAACCCGAAAGGCATCAAGAGCCGTGGCAACATGACCATCGAAAGCGGCACCATCACCGTGAACTGCACCCAAACACAGAACGAAGGCGGCGAGTGCATCGAGAGCAAGGCCAAACTGACCATCAACGGCGGAAACATCGAAGCCTATTCAAAGAAAGACGATGCCGTAAACGCGACCCAAAACATCACCATCAACGGCGGCACCTATTATGCCCACAGCGACGCTAACGACGGCACCGACAGCAACGGCACTCTGTTCGTCAACGGCGGGATGATTCTTTCCAGCGGATCGCGCTCGCCCGAAGAAGGTTTTGACTGCGACAACAACCAGTTCAAGATTACCGGCAGCACGATGATAGGTACGGGCGGTGCCACAAGCAACCCGACTTCGAGCGTTTGTACCCAACCCACGCTGAAAATCAACACACAGGCTGGTTATGCCATCCAAATCCTGAAATCTGACGGCACAGTCATCTGCACCTACAAATGCCCTGAATTTTCAGGCACTGGTGGCGGCGGCGGTTGGCCCGGTGGCGGTGGCGGCAACAGTATGGTCATGCTCTTCACCGACCCGCAACTGCAAACCGGACAATCGTACACCGTGAAATACAACGGCACCATCAGCGGAGGCACCAATTGGAACGGCTACTACACCGGCAACGTGACCTACACCGGCGGCAGCCAAACCACGGCCAATGTCAATTCAATGCTGACCACGGTGAATGCAGGAGGTGGCGGATGGTAACAACTCGCACAACCCGTCCCTATTTCCCACCACGAAATCGACGGGCGGGTTCTTGCCTTGCACGAGGCCGGTCAGATAGAGCGGCTCGCCAAGGATGAAAAGGCTGCAATAGAACGTGTTGCCCACTTTCAGCTTGGAGTTTTCGGCCTCCTCGACGATGAACTGCTCCTCGCCGAGATAGCGGAAAGTGCAGCGGCGGTTGGGCATCCACGAAACCTTTACACGGTCGCCCACCTGCAAGTCCTTGGCTTTGATGTGCGGCGACAGCACCTCGTCGGAGTTGCTTTCCATGCCAGTCTTCTTGACAAAATCGTCCCAATTGTCGTAGCCGAGGAACCGCGAAAGGATGTCGAGCGTGCTGTTGCGCGTTTCGTCGGCACCGTCGATGTAGCCCCAAAGACGTTTTAGCGTGGTGGGACTGATAGTGAGGTGCGACTGGTTCCAAATGGCACCCGCCAGAAAGATGAAGTCGTTGGGGGTCTTCATCTTGCGTTTCAGGTTCTCTTCGATGCGCCTTTTGAGTTCGGCAATTTCGGGGCTGGTTTTTTGCATAGTTTGTGATTTTGGTTGCAAAGAAACGAACTTTTCCCGAAACTCGTTTGGTCCTTATTGGTCCTTTTTGCACGAATGGAAGCTCATTGCGAAGATTTTCCTATCTTTGCCGAAAATTCGCGTGATGACAGACGACAGCACATCGGGACCGCTCAACGGTACTTTCCTCTCGGCTGACGAGGCGCAAACCTCCTACGAGCCAATAGCAAGCCACGGCTTCAGCCAGCTCGTGAAGGTGAAACGCCAAGGCCGCTGGTTCTTGCTGAAAGGCCTCAAAGAGGAATTCCGCAACAAGCCAGTTTATTTCGAACTATTGAAAAAAGAATACGAGCTGATGGTGCAGCTCGACCACCCCAACATCGTGAAGGCCTACGCCAAAGAGATGAATAACGAGCTTGGGGCTTGCATCGTCATGGAATACATCGACGGGGTGCGTTTGGACGAGTTCCTCGAAAATAAGCCCTCGCGCCAGGCACGGCGCAAGGTGGTGGACCAGCTCGTGGACGCGCTGGCCTACATCCACAGCAAGCAAATCCTGCACCGCGACCTGAAGCCCAGCAACATCCTCATCACCCGCAATGGCAACAACGTGAAAATCATCGACTTCGGCCTTTCCGATGCCGACGACTATGCTATATTGAAACAATCCGCCGGCACCTTGAAATACATGGCGCCAGAGCTAAAAGTTAATTTTTATGAACAAACGGGGGGGGGGGTGTTAAATAATTGTAACATAGACGTTTACAGCTTTGGCTTGCTGTTGCGCGAGATTTTTCCGCACCGCTACCGCCGTATTGCGGCCAAATGCACACGCGAAAACCCCAAGCGGCGCTATGCCGACATGGAGGCCGTGCGCAAGGCCTTGGAGCGACATGACCGAAGAACGCGATTAGTGCCCTTGTTGGCGGTGCTGCTTCTTGCTTTGTCCATCGGTTTTTTGTTGAACAATCGCTTTGGCCAACAACAGATAATCTCTGATAACACAACCCTCGAATCGTCTTCGCATTATCGTAATAATCAATATTATAAAGAATACTTTGATAATGTTGTAAAATGGCAAATCAACACCATGATTCGCCCGTTTGCTATGGAAGTCGAAAAGGGAAACGAATACAGGGAAGTGTTGATGGAAAGACTGTCGCACATTAGTGCGGACATAAAGGCATTGAGCCAAGAAAAGGCTTGCCTTTATTCTGAAAACGACCAGAACCGACTGGAAATTATTTCTTTTGCTGGGCGATACCCACTTGAATTTGAAAAGAATGTTTTAGAGCAAATCAATACGCATTGCAGGTCGTACAAGGAAGACTTCCAAAAGCACAAGATCAGCCAAACGGAATACGACAGTTTAGAATGGCTCATTTCGCCGAGGATAATCACCGTGCCGGTTGAAGACATCACGACCACTGAAGCGATAGGCGGCATCAATGTGCTTGGCAAGGCTTATTGTGGCGGTATGGAGTTGGGCCTTTGCTGGGGAATGTTGCATCATCCCAGCGTCAAGGGCTGTCATGCCAGCTGCGACCCGCTTTCTGGCCGTGTGGTGATGAGCGGACTTGTCCCCAACACCACCTATTTTGCAAGAGCCTACGTGAGCAATACAGCCGGCACTTTTTACGGCAGCGAAACGACGTTCACCACCTTGCCCTCCGACTCCATAGTTCCTTTGCCCGAAGGCGCCTTGCCGGGTCTTTTTTCCGTGAGTGAAAGTCAGCAAGTGCATTTTTCAAAAGGCAACCTGCAATATCAGGCTTCGACGGGAACATGGCGTTTTGCGGAGCATCAGTATGATTTTGTCGGGAAGGACAACGAGAAAATCTCAGAGACTTACTCGGGCTGGATCGACTTGTACGGCTGGGCCACCAGCGGCTACGACCACGGCGCGGTGAACTGGCAGCCTTGGAGTCCTAACAAAGTCGCAAAAAGCAACGCCCTGCATTATGCCTATGGCGATGTATCTTATAACCTCGACGACCTGACGGGCCAGGCCGACTGGGGCTACAACGCCATCGCGAACGGCGGCAACAAGGAAAACATCGGTTGGCACACGCCGAGCCGCGACGACTGGGTGTATCTGCTCTTTGTGCGCAACACGGCATCGGGACTCCGTTTCGCCAAGGCCATCGTTGATGGAACAAACGGCTTGGTGTTGCTGCCCGACCATTGGCGCGTCGCCACTTTTCAATTGAATTCCGTAAATAATGCTGAGTTGGGTTACAACACTAATATCATCAGTCTTCCCGACTGGCAACAAGTGCTGGAGCCTTCGGGAGCGGTGTTTCTGCCCGAGGCTGGCGTGCGTACGATTAAAGGAGTTTATCCCGAGGTGGCCTATTATCACACCTCGAATACCGCTGTCGATAGGGTCTATCAGATGACTTTTGGCTATAATCGTACTGACGTGGATGGTGCGGGATGTTATCCAAGATTGCTCAGCGCGTAAAGAGGAATGATGTTCACGTGCCGCTGCTCAAAGTTGTCTTCGGGATCGTAATAGTCGAACTGGCCGAAGTGTTCCAGTGAGGTCCTTACGGCTTCGTGAAGTTTGCGCTTGCGCATGAAAATCCAAAGGCTTTGCATACCGCCCTGCGTGTTGGCTTTCACTTCAATGGGAAGCACTTTCCCGTTTCGAGGCCTGAGATAGTCCACTTCCGCAAGGCTTCCTTTGGCCGTGTTGTTCCAATAGTGCAGTTCCGGCTTTTGGAAGCACTCGCGGTATTTTTGCATCTCCAATCCGGCAAACATTTCCGAAGCGCCGCCCTTGTTGACGAAATCCACATCCGTCGCCATCAAGATGTCGGCTGCGGGAATGTCGAGCAGGGTCTGCATCACGCCCAAGTCGAAAAACAGGTATTTCACATAGCTGTCATTCTCCTCGGCTCCGAGAGGCAAGCCGTTGCCGTTGGTGTGCTTTACGGGAGTCACCAAACCAGCCAGCGTCAGCAAGTGAAGTGCTTCCCTGACGACGGAGGAATGCACGTCCCTTGCCGCCTCCGCATACACGAACTTGTTGCCAGCCTGAAGTGCCACGGAGCGGAGCACCTGCCTGAGCATGACGGGCGAAACGCGCTTCTTGTATTTGTTGAAGTCGTCCTCGTAAGTTTGAATGATGTCTGTGTGTATGTGCGACACTTCCAAATAGCTGTGCGTTTCCATCCATTCGGTGACGGCGGCTGGCATCCCCCCTACGAGGTAGAACGTGCGCAGCTGCTCTATAAGGTCTTTGTGCGCCTTCTCCGTCAGCGGCTCCTCGCTGTTCGCCTTCTTCTTGTAGTCGAGCATCAGGTCAAGGTTCTGGGCCATGAGGAACTCGTCGAACGAGAAGGGGTACATGTAAAGCGACCGTATCCTTCCCACGCCAAAAGAGGGCAATTCCTCAAGCGCAAACTCCAACAGCGAACCGGCTGCGATGACATGAAGATCGGGATAGTCTTCTTTGAAGTAGCGCAATGACATGATGGCCTCTTTTGACACTTGAATCTCATCGATAAACAGAAGTGTCTCGCCCGGCACGACAGGGATTCCCAAGGTGCCGCTTAGCTTTTCGCAGGTTTTCTTCACATCAATGTTCTCGGGAAACATCTGGAGCAGGTCAGGCTGTTTCTCCAAGTTGATTTCCACAAAATAGCGGAATTGCTTGGCGAGTTCCCTGACCGCCGTTGATTTGCCCACTTGTCGCGCCCCGCGTATCAGGAGCGGTTTGTGGCGCGGATTTTCCTTCCATTTGAGAAGTTGTTCGTCAATGTGTCTTCTGAAATAGGTCATCCTTTTTTTGTTTTTGACGTGGCAAAAATACAAAATCATCCAAAAGTAGGGGCAATAATCTGTCAAATTTATCCAAAATACAGACCAAAACCAAAAGTCGGGGCAAAAATTCTATGATTTTTACCAAAAGTAGGGGCAATAATAAACCACCCCGCCCCTTTGGGCATCATTGAGAAAACACCCGCCCACTCCTAATTCCGTTTTTACAACCCATTGAAAACCACCAAAATACACCATGCTTTGAAATAAGGACCAACAAGGACCAACGCGAAACGGATTTTTTTTAATTTCTTTGCAACGGAAAACTTAATCAACTAAACACAAACCATTAAAAAGTTGCGCCCGACACGTATTTAGGGATAAGAAAATGAAGAAAACTATTATGACAGTTGCAATGCTCGCCTTCTTGATGGGCGGCGTTTTCACCACCGTTTCCGCAATGGAAACCAACCAAACGGCAAAGAGCGAAATCGTTGCCGGCGATGATTGGGACAAGATTCTCAATGAGTATGAGAAATACGTTGACCAGTACATCAAGACCTACAAGAAAGCCATGAACGGCGACATGAGCGCCATGAGCGAGTATGTGAAACTGGCCGAAAAAGCACAAAAGCTCGCCGACAAACTCGAAAAGGCCGAGGACGAGATGACCGCTGCACAGCTGAAGCGTTTGGCAAAAATCAACGAAAAAATGCAGAAAGCTTTGCTTGACAACTAAAAACAAATAAAGTTACGAATTAACAAACTAATAAAAGTTGCGCCCGACACGAACTTAGGGATAAGAAAATGAAGAAATTAGCTTTAATCATGTTGGCCGTCGTTTCGATGGCTTTGGTCTCCTGCGGCGGAGGTGAAAAAACCATCACACCAACAGCAACACGGTTCCGTGGAGATTTAGGCAGCCTTGTGGAAGTGGTTGATCAACCATGTACTATAACTAAAGTTAGTAAACCAATTGAACAAATCGAGCTCAATGTAAAAATCGAATTAGTAGGTAGTGATTACGAGGGATATGATCCTACTGAAGATTTTGCATTTTGTGGAGGCTTGTGCATGTCAGTGTTGTTAATCGACCTTGAAGACGAAAAAGGAAACACAATAGGAAATGCGGAGCTTAGGGAATCGGACCAACGTCGCATGCATGATTTTATTACCAAACCTTTCGGCACAACTGATGATTTTGTCTTCATTTGCAAACAGAGTTGGGGTGTGGAACTAAGCGAGAAAGATTTTATTAATAGTATCGCTCATTTCACTCCTACGTATACTACTGACATTTGCGAACATTGACCCAAATAATAGAGTTTTTTGACAAAACCAGTGAGGCCGTGGTGGTTTCACACACGGCCTCGCGTTATCAAACACTATGATAGCAGCACACATAAAAGGCTCCATCCCGAACCCGTGGAATCATTTGACTCAATGTGGTTATCATGTGGCCTATTGTGACAAAACAGAAATACTGGAAATCAATGACAAAATAGAAGTCAAAGATAAAAAATTCCATCTTGAATTGTGGCCTGAACCGTTTCTAGGAAATCCGAATGCACAAGTTTACCTGCTTAACGGCAATCCTGGGTTTACAGAAGGCAAGGATGAGAAGTTTGTTTATGACCCAGTATTTCAAAAACTCGCGCTGAACTCATTGTTGCATAAATCAACCCCAGATTATGATGATTTTCTGTATTTTAACAAGCTTAAAAATATCGGCGGCCTCACTCATCCGGGTTATGAATGGTGGATGAAACACACCAAGCAACTACGCCAAGTGCTGGGGAGAAATCCAAGGCTGTTTAATGTAGAGTTCTGCGCATACCACTCAATAAACGCCAACCATATACCAGAATACTTGCCATCTTATGATTATACGGATCAACTTGTCATTAATGCCATGAATGAAAACAAGATTATCATAGCAATGCGTATGGTGAACCGATGGATGGCTCGTATCCCTCAATTGAAAAACTATCCTAATCTTTATAGATTACTCAATAACAGAAACGTTTGTCTCACGAGCGGAAACATCATAAAAGCCATACATTCCTTCGGGTCGGTGTTTAACGCCTGTTGAGAAAAACAATTCAATAACGAGTTTAATGTTGTTAAAGCCCTGCACAAAACCTGCGGGGCTTTTTTTTACTTGGTACTTTTTTTGCCGCGAGCAAAGCATTAATCCAACCCACAA